>JBIILY010000283.1:0-2599 GCA_044338225.1 Chitinophagales bacterium | reverse complement strand
ACCTGGTTTTAAATTTGCGGAGCATGAATTGAAAGGAATTCCTGTTCGTGTGGTTTTTGGGCCAAGAGACCTTGAAAATAATGTAGCCGAAGTAGCACGTAGAGATAATTTAACCAAAGAAAGTGTAAGCCAAGAAAATTTGGTATCGCATATCGAACAATTATTGGATGATATTCAAAAGAATATTTTTGAAAAAGCCAAAATGTATCGTGAAGAGAATACGACGGAAGCTACCACTTGGGACGATTTCAAAGCGCGAATAGAAAAAGGCGGTTTTGTGATAGCGAACTGGGATGGTACTGCCGAAACAGAAGAAAAAATCAAAGAAGAAACTAAAGCAACGATTCGTTGTATTCCATTTGATATTCCTCAGAAAGCTGGAAAATGTATCTATTCTGGCAACGAAGGAAAATTTACCGTGTTGTTTGCAAGAGCGCATTAATACAAAACAATTTCTGAAAAAATAATTTTAAGCCTTTAGACAATTTCTAAGGGCTATTTTATTATTTCTAAACCTCCTTTTTGCTTGAGGGATAGCCCGACCTCGTCGAAGAGGCTTTTGGGGATTTTTATTTGTAATAGTATAAAATTTTAGCTTCTTTGACGAGGGCATGCCCTAATATACAATTATATCAAATCCTTTGCCGTGCATGAGTGTGGGTTCTTCAAAAATTGCATCTTCGAGATTGAGAAATGCGCCAAAACATTCGGGTTGGTGTTCTTTTGCGTTGGTAATTTGGATGAGTCCATCGCCGTTGGATTCTTTACTGCCTGTAGCCAGGTGAAGTAGTATGATTTTTTGCGTGCCGAGCTGGTAGGTGCGGATGGAATTGATGAAAAATCGATTGAGTAGGGCTTTGAAGTCGTATTTTTTATAGAAAAGGATGTCAAACATAAAGTGTGTGCTGTCTTTTAGTTGATTGATTTCGCAGCGTTTGGCTTCGTGTTCGATACCCCATTTTTGGTTAAGGGTGTCAAAATAGAGTTTGGCGGTATTGCATTTTGTCTGAAAATCACAAAAGGAAATATCTTTGGGAATGGCTTGAAGAAAGGATTTGTTGAGTTTCAACTTGTCCAACGTCTTCTTATATTTTGCGTGGATTTTTTGGATATACGAATCCTGAGGATTGATGGTAATGGAGCCTTCAGGGGACTCGCTTATTTTTTCATTTTTGGAATTATAGCCACGCAGGTAAATATCGCCATACCAATAGCCTTGAGGTTCTGTAGGGTCGTCGTTTCGTGGATTTTTGTAATCGGAGCGATAGAGATCTGTCTCAAAAAAGTATAGTGTATCGCCAATTTGCCCCAATAAGTATTTTCGCTGCGCCGAGGCACACATACAGGCAAAACTTTCTAAGGATAAAATGCAGAATGCAAGTAAAATTAGTAATTTTTTAGTCATATATTTATTTGTTTTGACACCAATCACATTCTTCTTTGCCACATCCTTCAAAGTTTTTGGCTTGAATTTGTTTCATGGTTTCCATGATTTGATTTCCTACGATAGCTTCTTCGTCAGGCGAAACTTCTACGATGGCTTTGTGAATAATATCATCATCGGGGAATATGAAGTCAAAAGTAATCGAATTGATAGAAATGTTGGGAAAATTGGATTTGAAAAGTATTTTGTAGAATACCGCTTGACGCCAATAGTTGCCTCCGTATCGTTTTTCAAAGTCTAAATCTTCGGGATTTTCGCCTTCTAGTAATGTAACGGGTGGTTTTAATTTTTTCTTAGCATTTTCGTATTTTCCAGTCTTGAAGTCAATAATATTGGCCATACCATTTTCCATCCAATCTATTTTATCTATTTTACCCACTAGTGTTTCGCCTTGATATTTGGATTCAAACCAATCTTCGATAGCCATATTGGGCGTCCATTTGGAGGACTCGCTTTGGTAGTAGATAGGTAGAATTTTTTGGATATAAGCCAAAGTGTCGTCGTATTCATAGTCATTAAATGCTCGTTTCCTTTTGTTGAGCTCTTGCAATGTCATTTCCATCAATTGCATTTCGCTAGGAATTTCTTTGGTTTCTTTCATGGTTTTGAAAAAATTTTCCAATGCATTATGAAAAATATTACCAATTTCTAGATTTTTTTCCGAGAATTGAGGAATATTAAGCATTTTGGTAAAATAAAAACCTTTGGGACATTCCAAATAGCTATTCAAGGCCGATACACTCAATTTCATGTTTTGAATAATTGTATCTAAGTATCCATTTTCATACACATAATTTTGATAAGATTCCAGCTCTTCTTGATTGATCTGCATCAATTTCATATAATCCACTTCGGAGAGATTGTATTCTTTTTTTTGAAGATGCGTTTCGGGAATTTCCAGCAAAAATTTTAGTGGATTTTTACTTCTATCTTTGCTATTGGTACTCTGTTCTTTAATGAAATAGGTAAGTAGCAATTGTTTTTTTGCACGGGTAAGTCCCACGTAGAATTTACGTCGTTGTTCTTCTATTTCATTTTGTTCTTGCTCGGCTACGGCTTGTAAAATGGTATCCCAGTCCGTAATATCTTTGTATAAAACCGCTTTGGGAATGTAAACATTATTTCTTCGTGGTGTAGATTCATTATTCCCATGGA
>JBIILY010000191.1:0-3602 GCA_044338225.1 Chitinophagales bacterium | reverse complement strand
CATATTCGAGCCCTTTGCTACCGTGTATAGTCATGAGCTGAACCGCATTGGGCTGATTGATTTTTTTGATAAGCTGAATGGGTATTTCTTCGGCTATATACATCGAAATCAATTCAATAAAAGCCGCCAAATCTAGTTTTGGATTGGCTTCTACTTGTTCTTTCAAAAAAGCTCTGAAACTATCCAATTCTTGGAATAGCATCAACGCATTAGGTTGTGTGCTAATCCATTGAGTGATTTGTAATTTGTCTATACAGCGCTCCACAAATCGTTCTACGGATTCGTTACTCGATTTTTGAAGCAACAATTCTGTGGTATCTACATATTTTTTTATCCGAAAAGTATGGTCATATTCATTCATAAAAGTACGAAGATTGGCATCGGAATTTTTTAAATCAGTAGCTTTGTAGGCACGATACTCGAGCAAAACTTTGGAGATTTCCAATGGTTTAATAGCATTCCATTCATAGAAAAAACTTTCGGCTAATAAGTCTTCACGCTCAAAACTTTTGTCTTTTTCGGCTTGAATATATTTTAGAAAATGATAAAGATTGAGTATAAATGTACTTTCCAGAATATTATTGGCACGTGTAAATTCATAAGGAATTTTTTTAATATCCAATATTTTTGAAAATTCGGTTGCGGTGGCGTTGGCATGGAAAAGAACGGCCACTTCTTTTAGATTTTGATTTTTGGACTTTAAAGCTTCTATTCGTTCTGCTAGATATACATATTCTGCCTCTTTTGTGTTGCATTGAATGAGTTCTAACGGAAGTTTTTCCTTATTTATAGCTCCTTTTGCTTCTAAATTTTTGTTTAGCGAAATGCCATCTACCAAATGTACAATACGCTGCATATTATTTTCAATTACCTGCTGCGAAGCTTCTAAAATAGTAGCTGTAGAACGATAATTGTCTTTGAGAATGATGATGCGTTCTTTGGTTTCGTCTACTCCCAACGGTTGAATATATTGCTCATAAAATTTGAAAATATTTCCAATATTGGCTCCCTGAAATCGATAGATAGACTGGTCATCATCGCCTACAATCATGATATTGGGGTAATCATTTTCATAGCAAAGCCATTGGGCTATTTCTAGCTGCGAACCATTGGTGTCCTGAAATTCATCAATTAGAATATATTGAAATTTCTCTTGGTATCGCATTCTAAAATCTTCATTTTCTTTGAACGTGTCGAGTACTTTAAGAATGAGATCGTCCATTTCCATCCATTGATTAGCCTCCATTTTTTCTTGAAAACGTTGATATAATTTAATTGCTTGTTTGGTTTTTTCAATTTTTTCGAGATAATCGTTCCATGCACTTAGTTTCAAATCTCCGGGATTGAATTCTTTATATTTTCGTTGATATTCATACTTCGCTTTGTCCAAACGCTCTATTTCGGCATCTTTTTCGATTAATTTCAGAAAGGTTTCTACGGTATAATGCTCTTTTTTGCACTCCGAAAAGAATTTTTCAAGTAGTCTTACGGAATGATCTATACTGGAGATTCGTTTTTTTAGTGGTGTATTAAACTCTACTTCCCTTATAATTTCTTTGATGAGCAATCTACGTTCCAAATCCGTGATAATTGTATAATCTCCTTTATTGATAAGGTCTTGATTTTCATTGATCAACTTATTGCAAAAAGAATGGAAAGTATATACACCTATTTCGGTGGCTTTGGTTCCAAGAAATTCACCCAATCTTTTTTTCATGGCTACTGTACCTGCATCGGTAAAAGTGAGGCACAAGATGTTTTCGGGCTGAATATCGGCTTCCAAAAGGATTTTGCCAATACGAGTAGAAAGAATTTGGGTCTTTCCTGTTCCAGGGCCTGCTACCACCATTATGGGGCCATCGGTTTTTTGGACCGCTTGCAATTGTTCCTGATTGAGCATTTCTACCGCTTTTACAAATGTTTCTGTAAAGTGGTTCTCTTGCATTTCTTTTTCGGAAAGCCATTCGATGCCAATCTTTTGAAGTGCATCGTTCATATTAAATTTTGTACTCATGTTTTTTATTTTTTAAGGATCTAAAATACAAATATAATAGACTTTGTTGTCAAAATTTGTCGTTTAGAATTTAAAAATTTATACCATTTATGTTTTAAAATATTTCATTTTGGTTATAATACCTTACTTGAAGTAGTTTTGGTCATTTTTTTGACCAATTACTAATTTATATAAGGTATTATTTTGTTTTTAGAAGCGAATTTCTATTTATTTTCATTCGATATTCTACAATCAATAGTGCAATAATATAGGTGCTCAAACAAGGAATTTTGTATCGGTCAAGTGCTCCAAAATTATAACTTGTTAGTCCTGTAATAAATCCAAAAAATAAGCTAAATCCTAATAGAGCGATAGCATCATAAGATTTAAATAATTGTCCGAAAAAACGAACAAAATTATATCTAAAAATGATATAGAGGGTAAAAAAAGTAAAGAAGAGACCTTGTAAAAAGCTCAAGAAAATAAGGGGTTTATTTACCTCTGTTATATAAGGTCTGAAGAAAGTTACATTGACGGCTGCAGGAAATTTTTTTAGATACCCCAATGGAGTATATTCCATTTTACCTAAACTATATGCCGATCCTTTTAAGGTGGTATGCCATCCTTGAAATCCCATTAACTTATCTTGGAATTTTTCGGCATCTAGCTCTACAAAAAAATTATTTAACAACTGGGTTCCTACTCCTATAAAGCCAACCAAGATTACAATAAAAATAGGGGCCATTACCATTTTTAATCCAAAATTTTTGATACGATTATAGTTGTGTTGGAAAACCCAAAAAACTAGAAATGGAAGGATTGTAATCAAGAAAAAACTACGAATATTTTTGAGTAAATACAATGAAAGTATAAAAGATAAAAGTAATAAAATGCTAAATTTTCGGATGATAAAAAGATATATAAATGAATAAAGTAACAGAAATATAGCACCTAGCGTAAAAGTGTCTTTGAATATCCCCGAACCCCAGAAAATAGCAGAAGGCATGAAAAAAATAGCAAATCCAATTTTCTTTTTTATATTGGGATATAAGACTCCAATAGCTTTATAAAAATTCCAGGAACATAAAAATGAAAAGCTAGCACAAAAAAATATAGTTGCAAAAAATGAATTGAAACAAAATAAATTAAAAAGTGCACATATTTTGACCACCGTATAGGTAGGCGTGTCTCTTAAATATGCATTTTGATTAATGAGTTTTAAAATATCAAAATTGTCTGAATCTTTTAGATTTGAACTCGAAAAAATATAAATAAAATCAAAGGGATTATCTACTAAGTAGTTTGAAATAAGCTTGGTAGCATCAAAATAAAAAGTTGTATCTCCACCGTTGTAATAAAATACATATATAAATCCAGCTGCAAAACCGCCTAAAATTTTTAAGTAAAAGCCTTTTATTATAAAATATTTATCTGTTTCATCTTGAATAAATCGTTTTTTAATAACAATTAAAATTAAAAATGAAATGATTAAATATAAAGGTGTAAGAATAATATCTATTAGGCTCAAATATTTCATGAGTGCTTTTTTTATATGTTAAAAACAATAAATCTGCTCATGAAATTTTTATTGGCTTCTTAATAATGGAAA
>JBIILY010000068.1:0-6229 GCA_044338225.1 Chitinophagales bacterium | reverse complement strand
TATATTGATTTGAATTTTTATTAGAAATCAAATTTTCAAATTTATTTGTACTTTCAAAACCGCCCAGAATAGATTGATTTGCAGATGTATTGTTCATTACTACATCTCCTTTCCAATCTGCCGTTCCCGATTTTCTTCTTACAAGGCCACTTCCTTCTATCCATACTTCTCCTTTATCCGTTGAACCTATTTTTGCTGCATCAGCGTCAGTAGATCCTACTTCTACAGTTCCTAAAACTCTCGTTACAATAGCTTTTGAATTTTGGTCAATAGCTGCAGTATTATTATTTGCATCGCCATGAAAATATATGGAGCCTCCATCATGAACTGTAATTCCAAGAGGAGTTTGTGCAAAAAACGATTGAGTCAAAAACATGGCGCCTAGCGTCAACGTGTTTTTAAAATTTATCATAAAATTTAATATTTACAACTTCATTATTATCAAATAGTATGCCAAAATAGTCAGGAATTTATGGAATGGAATTTTAAAATCTAAAATCTACCTTAAATACAATGTTTCTGCCTGTTTCATTTGCAAAAAAACGTTGTCTATTTAAATAATTTCGATAGGATTGATTTAAGATATTTTCTACAGTAATAGAAATTTTATGAAAATTTTTGAATAATTTAAATTCTTCGCTGATACTTCCACTCAGCAATAAATAGCCATTAGGTGGTGGCAAAATCTCTTGCGTGATGTTCCATCTGGATTGTTTGAAGTAATATTGTCCAATTAGAGATAGTTCCAAAGGGTTCCAGTTTTGAGATTTTATGAGTTTGAAATTTCCTAGAATAGTAGCCATGATTCTATCCGAAGGCATATTAATCAGATAATTTCCCGAATCTAAATTATTTCCTCGTGTCAAATTATATTGAAGAGAAGTTTTTAAATTTTTGTTGATTTCATAATTAAAATTAAGGTCTGCCCCAAATAGATTTACATTGTTTTGGACAGTATTGTATACAGGGAATGCACCTCGTACCGTAATTCTAAACTCTCTCTCCGGCTGCAAATAAATATAGTCTTTTATGTATTGAAAATAAGCCAACGCTTGAAAACTAATCTTCTTTTTGGCAAATCCTTCTATAGAAAATGTTGTTTTAAATGCTTTTTCATTTGTTAAATTTCTATTGCCTTCTTCTATACTGCTGAGCCCTTGATGCAAACCTCTACTCAGCAATTCATTCACCTCCGGTGAGCGAGAAGTGGCCCCAAAATTCAGCTTCGATTTAAAATCTTTTGTCCATTCTTTTTCAATCCCAGCATATAGCGCCCCTCCCAAATAGGATTTGTCAAAACTAAACGCTTTGTTGGATTCAAAAAAATAAGAACTAATATATTTAATATCTATTTTTCCGCCCAATTCATAGTTCCAGGTATTTTTTGAACCATGCAAAATCCCAAAAAAGGTTTGTCCCATTTGGTAATAATTAGGGATAAATGGGGTAATGCCAGTTTCTAAACTATTATTATTATCTACAAATACCGATTGACTACCCAATTTATATTCTAGGTGCTTTTGCGTTTCTTTATTAAAAATGACTTCTACAAAATGATTCCACTGCGTCATGTCCACCGATGGCAATGGATTATTACCTCTTCTAATGTCATATTCTTGACGTTGATTGAGTTGAAGTCCATATTTAAATTGCCATTTTGTAAAATTATCTACAAAATGAGTCGCTTCCATCTTGCTCAAATGATGGGTTACTTTTTGACGAGGGGCTTGTATATTATATGAAAAATTTTCGGAAGTATTAAAAGGTGTTTCCCTAGTCAATGCGGATTGTAAATCGGTCAAATTGCTGATATGTGAACCACGTAATATTCCCAAAGTAGTATTGAACAATGAATAATAATAGCCCAAAAACCATTTTCCCTTTATGTTTTTTTCCAATTGAAGTGAAAACGTTTTTTCTTCTTTGCCCGAATTGGTCAAAAAGTAATTCGGTGCAAATCCATCGCCTTGCTTGAGCAATGTACCTCTCACGCGCCATGAAAACCATTTTTCGCTTCGTTGTAATTGCAAGTTGAGGGCATGTCCGCGGCCGTTTGTTTGATAGAAATAGCCTACTTTTCCATGAAAATGGGGGTCTTGTTTAATTTTTTCGACTTCTACAAGCACTGTGCCACCCAGCGAAGCATTGCCATACTGAAGCGAATTAGCGCCTTTGATTACCGTAATATGATCTGCCGCAAAAGGGTCAATTTCTGGCGCATGGTCATTGCCCCATTGTTGTCCACTTTGAATAATGCCATTATTTACAAATGAAATTCTATTGCCATACATCCCATGGATAATGGGTTTGGAGATGGTACTTCCCGTTTTGATGGTTTGAATGCCTGCGGATTGGGACAAAATATCGGAAATGTTTTTATAGTTTTGATTTTCAATTTCTTGTCGGTTGATGGTTTTGGATGCTGAAATTGAGGCTATCCCTTTATTTCCATGTATTGTCACCTCCGAAATCAGCTCCGAATGATGATGCATCGTTTGATTTAATAAGGTATTTTCTTTTAGTTGGATAAATTCTTTTTTGGCTTCGCAATTAAAATGCGAAAAAATAATATGATATGAGCCTGGGCATAGATTGTCTATTTTATATAGGCCGTCTTTATTACTGTATACAAATATGTTGGTCTCTTGAACAATGATTTTCACATTATCCAAAGGAAGCTGCGTGGCTTCGTCAAGAATTTTCCCATATATTGAAATTTTACATTCTTGAGCCTTTACCGTTCCCCAAATTATCCAGAAAATAAGAAATCCTAATTTGTGCATGCCCATAACAATAGTTTGAAATCTTCTTCGACTCTATATTTTCTAAAATATTTTTCTACATCTAAATGGCTAAAAGTAGGGTCATTATCCACTAAAAATACAGCATTATATTTTTTCTGAAAATCGGATGTTGCAACAAAAAACCACCTTTTATTGCCTATCAAGACCCCAAAAGCGTTCACAACGACTTTTTTGGAAATAATCCAATATAAAAGGGGCGAAAATATAAGAATACCAAGCGCACTTAAACGATTGAAAAGAATTTGTTTCAGTTGATTATTCGCTGTAAAATAAGGGTGTCCTTCATTCTTGGAATAGACTAAACTTTGTTCATTTTTATGGCTTATGGCTATCAATGTATTGAGCGAATCCAGAAAAAACCAAACATTTTTATTTTTGTTTTTTGAAATTATAGAAATGGCGTCTTCATTCTCCATTTGTTCAAAATCAAAAAAGAATTGCGAGGCATTTTGATCCCATTTAAATTCAAAAGATACATCCAAATATTGATTCATTAAATCTTTATATCGCTGCAAAGAGTTCGTTTTGCTAGGCAAATAGCTGATAAACTGCGTGTTGAAATCAATAATCCAAAAGTTTTTTGAATTCCACTTTGCATATATAAAACGGATAAATAGCGGTAAACTCAGCGCAACAAACGTTCCAAACATCACAATGGCACGAGAATATCTATAATTTTCGGGTAATAGTGAAAATATAAATAGAATGCTCAATGCGCCTAATAAAGAGCCTTTGAAATAATGAGAAATTTTTGAATAATTGCTATACACTTGATTGAGAAATAAACAAAAAATCCAAATCAAAACATACGCGGGCAAAATCACAAAATAGAAAAAACTAGGATAATAATTGGGCTCACCTTTCAGATTGGTACTCCAAAAGATCGTAAATCCATATAAGGCTATGTAAATAGAAGAAGCATCGAGTATTGGAAGAAAAATATCCTTTAGTTTTTGCTTAAAATAAGAACCCAATTTTAAAAATTGACAAGCAGTCAAGACCAATAATTTTAATAAATTATTGCCCGATTTATTAAGGTTTTTATTCCAGAAAATATACATCGCATTATAGAAATGATAATGATAATTCCATTGGCTTTTTTTGGAGCTTTCACCTTTGAAATGAATCATTTCCTCCGTTCCGATATAATAATTTTGATAGCCTTTTTGCGATAATTCTTTGGAAATGTCTATGTCTTCGCCATACATGAAGTATTTTTCATCAAAGCCTCCAACCGATTCATAGACTGTTTTTTTTATAAAAAAGCAAGCCCCCGAAATTACTTCTATGGCTTGATCTTCATCGTGATTTTCATTGGAGAGATAATATTGATTGAGCGAAGATTGGCTTGGAAAAATTTTGTGCAAGCCCAATAACTTATACAAACTCGAAGCCATATCGGGAAATCCTCGCTTGCTTTCGGGAAGATAATTACCCTTGCCATCTAGCATTCTTACGCCTATGGCACCTACATTTTCTATTTGATTCAATAATTTTAATCCTTTTGTAATCAAATTTTCGGAAATAATGGTATCTGGATTTAGAATCAAAATAGAGTCCGAAGTAGCATTTGCTACGCCTACATTATTTGCAGCCCCAAAGCCTATGTTTTTTTTGTTTTGGATAAACTTAACCGATGGAAAAAAAGATGAAATATTTTCAAGACGATCTGCAGATCCATTGTCTACCACGATAACTTCTATTGAAATTTGCTGTACAATTTTTTCAAGCGATTTAAGTGTCAAATACAAAAAGTATTTAGCATTAAAACTTACAATTATTATGGATAAAATGGGTTTTTTATTTTCCATTTTTTATTTACTTATCAATAAATCATAGGGTTGACGAGCTTGTAGGCTTCGTCCTAGCGTCAATTGGTCTGTATAATCTAGTTCGCCCCCAAAAGCGATCCCTCTCGAAATGGTAGTGATAGATATGTTATAATTTTTAAATCGATTGGATAAATAAAAAATGGTGGTATCGCCTTCAATTGTAGGATTCAATGCCATAATGAGTTCTACATTTTCATGTTGTTTTATCCTTTCTTCCAGCGTGTCAATATTTAGGTCGTCGGGGCCTATGCCATCAATGGGAGAAATAATACCGTCCAAAACATGATACACTCCTTGAAATTGATTGGTATTTTCTATCGCTAATAAATCTTTGAGATTTTCCACCACACATATTTTGGTGGTGTCGCGGCCTTTATTGGCGCAGATGATACAAGTTTCGCTGTCATTAGGTACATGGCAGACATTGCATTTCAATACATTATTCTTTATGGCTTCAATGCTTTGGGCTAATTTCTCAATATTTTCGCCAGAACTTTCCATCAAGTGCAATACATATCTAAAGGCTGTTTTCTTTCCTACCCCAGGGAGTTTTGAGAATTCATTAACTGCCGATTCTATATGTTTTGAAAGATACATGGATAAATTTGAATTGGCTTCAAAATTACAAAATCTTAATCGAAAACTTTTTAAAATTTTCATTGTGGAAAACAAAATACGGTTTTTTAGTTTAATTTTTCGATTTTTGCCTTATGATATCAGAAGAAAGTTTAATAGAACAAGAATACTCAAAGGACGACATCAAAACCCTTGAACCTCTTGAACATATCAGGCACCGACCGGGCATGTATATTGGGAAAACAGGCGATGGCTCTTCGCCCGATGATGGGATTTATATTCTAGTAAAAGAAATTCTGGACAATGCTATAGACGAATATATCATGGGCTATGGCAAAAAAGTAGTGGTGAATGTATCTACCGAAGATGTGATGGTTCAGGATTTTGGCAGAGGAATTCCTTTGGAAAAATTGGTGGATGTAGTCTCTATAATGAATACATCGGGAAAATTTGATAGCAAAGCGTTTAAAAAGTCTGTGGGAATGAACGGTGTAGGTAGCAAAGCCGTAAATGCACTTTCGGAAACTTTTAGGGTTAAGGCAGTACGTGATGGAAGAATGCGTTCTGCGGAGTTCAAACAAGGAAAATTGGCCAATCAAACGGAAATTGAAGCATCAAAAGGACAAAATGGAACGACCGTATGGTTCAAACCGGACAATACTATTTTTACAAATTATCGTTTTATAGCGGATTATTTGAATGAATTGTTGTGGAATTATGCGTATTTGAACTCAGGATTGAAAATCATTTTTAACAATCAAGAATATTTTTCGGACAAAGGACTGAAAGATTTGATTGATAAAAAATCGGGTGAAGAAGAGCGTCATTATCCTACCATTCATTTGAAAGAAGGCGATATAGAAATAGCATTTACACATACCAATAAATATGGCGAAGAATATTATACCTTTGTCAATGGGCAAAACACCACGCAGGGTGGTACGCACCTCAACGCTTTTAAAGAGGCCATAGTAAGGACGATTCGAGATTTTTATAAAAAAGATTTTGATGCTGCGG
>JBIILY010000067.1:0-6328 GCA_044338225.1 Chitinophagales bacterium | reverse complement strand
TTTGAAAACTATTGCAACCAATTTGGATCGTCAAGTAGCCAAAGGTTCTTTGACCGAAGATCAAAAAAATAGCACGATACAAAATATCACGACGTATACAAGTATTGCAGAAGGTGTAAATCAAGCGGACTTGGTAGTAGAAGCCGCCACGGAAAATATCGATTTAAAATTAAAAATATTCAAAGAAATAGATGCTAATGCGCCTGCAAATTGTATTTTGGCAAGTAATACGTCTTCTATTTCTATCACAAAAATTGCTTCGGTTACATCTAGACCTGCTCAAGTAATAGGAATGCACTTTATGAATCCTGTGCCTATTATGAAATTGGTGGAAGTTATCAACGGATACGCTACGTCAAAAGAAGTAACGCATAAAATTATGGAATTGTCCAAAACCTTAGGGAAAATACCTGTAGAAGTTAATGATTATCCAGGTTTTGTGGCTAATAGAATTTTGATGCCCATGATTAACGAAGCCATTTATACATTGTATGAGAGTGTAGCAGGAGTTGCTGAAATAGATACCGTAATGAAATTGGGAATGGCGCATCCTATGGGACCGTTACAATTGGCTGATTTTATTGGGCTTGATGTATGCTTATCTATCTTAAAAGTATTGCACGATGGATTTGGAAATCCAAAATATGCGCCATGTCCTTTATTAGTAAATATGGTGACAGCAGGATATCTGGGTAGAAAATCGGGCGAAGGATTCTACGATTATTCAAATAAAGAAAGCAAAGATTTGGTGGTGAGCCCAATGTTTACATAAAAATAAAAAATTAATTTAACCCTTAAAAAAAGTATTATGATTGCAATTTATGTTTTATTGGCTTTTATAGCCTTGGTTATTTTCTCAGGATTATTAACCGTTCAGCAAGGTTACGTTGCTGTTGTTACATTGTTTGGAAAATATAGAAGAGTCCTACAGCCGGGATTGAGTTTCAAAATTCCATTTTTCGAGCAAGTTTTTCGTAGAATTTCTATTCAGCATCGTTCAGCAGAGCTTGAATTTATGGCTATTACCATAGATCAGGCCAATGTAAATTTTAAAGCCATGCTATTATATTCGGTAATGGACGGTTCTGAAGAAACGATTCAAAAAGTAGCGTTTAAATTTGTGGATGACCGCAATTTTATGCAAGCGCTTGTCCGCAGTATTGAAGGTTCTATTCGTGCTTTTGTAGCTACAAAAAAACAAAGTGAGGTCTTAGGATTGCGCAAAGAAATTGTAGACGAAGTAAAAAATCATTTGGATGTTTCGTTGGCTGAGTGGGGATTTCATCTATTAGATTTGCAATTGAATGATATAGCTTTTGATGAAGCAATTATGCGTTCGATGGCTCAAGTAGTAGCGAGCAATAACCTAAAAGCGGCTGCCGAAAATGAAGGACAAGCTTTGTATATTACCAAAACCAAAGCGGCCGAAGCGGAAGGAAGCGCTATTAAAATTGCAGCTATGGCAGAAAAAGAAGCGGCTCAATTGAGAGGTCAAGGTGTTGCGCTCTTTAGAGGCGAAGTAGCTAAAGGTATGGCTTCAGCAGCTAAAGAAATGGAAGAAGCCAATTTGGATTCATCGTTGGTGTTATTTTCAATATGGACCGAAGCCATTAAACATTTTGCAGAACAAGGCAAAGGCAATGTTATCTTCTTAGACGGCTCTACCGAAGGTATGGAAAAACAATTAAAGCAAATGCAAGCTATGCAAATGCTTGAAAATAAAGGCTAAAGAATTTATGAATAAAAACGTATTCAATCTACCCAATTTATTGACATCGCTCAATTTAGCGTCGGGAAGTTGTGCTTTGCTAGCAATCATCATTAGCGAGCAGTATGTAGGTTATTTTATAGCTTTTAGTTTATTGATGGATTTTTTGGATGGATTGGTGGCGCGCGCACTTAAAATTCAAAGCAATATCGGTAAGGATTTAGATTCCTTAGCCGACGTTGTCAGTTTTGGATTGGTGCCTTCTTTTATGTATATTGTCATTTTATACAATACCGTTTCGGATGCGCAAACCAATCCTTTATTTTTCTTAAAGCTGATTCCCGCTTTACTCATAGTAGTATTTTCGGCACTTAGATTGGCCAAATTCAATAATGAAGTAAGAGATTCAAAATACTTCTATGGACTCAATATGGAATATTCGCTTTCATGTCTCATTTGAGTATAGAACAGCAAGTACTTCAAGCCTATTATTATGGATTTGTAGGATTGATAGTAGTACAATGTTTGCTTTTAGTTTCCGATTTCAAAATGTTTAGCAATAAATCCATTTCAAAAGAACCGAAATATATTGTATCCTTTGCTATAATTATAGGAGCTGCCGTAGGAAGTTACTTTTTAGTAGGAATTTTGGCACTGTCTATCGCGGTAATGGCTTATATTATTAGTTCTTTGGTGGTTTTGAATTGGATGGGTAAGAATTCAAATTAAATTAATGAAGTTTCTTGTCGAATTTTTAGTACTTATTTTATTTTCCATATCTGGACTTTTAATTTTGAAATTGAATAATAAGAAATTAAGTTTAGAGAAAATCTATAATGAATATGGAGACTTTGCAATTTTAATAGGAATAATTATTTTAGTTGTTTGTATAGTAATCGCTAATATTTTTAGTTAGGTTTAATGTCAAATAAACAAATGATTAAAAGAATTATATAAAAATAAAATAAACTCATATAATTCATGTTAACTAAAAAAGTTTTAAACAAAAAATAAATTAAAAATTACTATGATAGTAGATCTTATACATAAATATAGAAAACATCTTTTGTCTATAGAAGATTTTGCAGATAAATCTTCATTAAATATAGATACAGCAAAAATTATATTGGAAGATTTTGAAATTAGTATAAAAAAAGATTGTTCAAACATGAATAATCTTGAGCATATTGAAGAATTAAATAATTTCTTTGATTTTTCAAAAATAAATTTTGCTGGATTTAGTTCTACTAATCAAATTTTTTTAATTGAT
This sequence comes from Chitinophagales bacterium, assembly GCA_044338225.1. GTDB lineage: Bacteria > Bacteroidota > Bacteroidia > Chitinophagales > JADJOU01 > CHPMRC01. The sequence continues at coordinate 3,350 of JBIILY010000067.1, read as the reverse complement.
AGTATAAGGGTTTTTGGAACTTTTCAAGATACTTATATTGGACAAGATTATAAAGATAATAGAATATATTTGTGTGAGAGTTTGTGTAAGGGGGAGTTAGTGGCTGAAAATCTAGCCCAATATATAGAGATAGTTTTAATTTTTGCTAATTATTCAATTAAAAGATTTACCAATGAAATCAATCAAGAATTAAAAGAAGATACTATTGAAAAAATTAAATCATGTCTTGTTAAGCCTGAATTGTCAAAACGATTCACAGCAATGATACCAATAAATACATAGTTATACTTTTAGGAGAGATGAAACTAATTATATACTATGCTTTATAAGCATTAAATTTATTTCTTCATCAATTCACGAACTAATCCTACAATTAATACAAATATACATAATACATTTAGAAATAAACTAGCACGACTTCTGTCGGGATAAGCAATCAAAACTCCAGTATTTATGATAATACCAATGGCTAAAAAGATTAAGTTGTGTTTTTTAGATTTGAACATACGTTTTATTTTTATTGCAAATATATAAAATGTATGCCCATTTTACTGTTTTTATTCACCATCCAATAATCGTCCCAAACCTCCCAAGATACTGCCTTCTTCTTTTGAAGAGCCACCAGCTTTTGGTGCATAAGCGATGATTCTACTCGCTAGTCTAGAAATAGGTAAGGTTTGTAGCCATATTTTACCTTGTCCGCTCAATTTAGCAAAGAAAATACCTTCTCCGCCAAACACCATATTTTTGATGCCTCGTACACGTTCAATTTCAAATTGAATGCCTTGCGTATAGCCTACGATACAGCCTGTATCTATTTTTATAGTTTGTCCCAATTGCAATTCTTTTTCTACCACATGACCACCTGCATGTAAAAAGGCCATGCCATCGCCTTCCAATTTTTCCATGATAAAACCTTCGCCACCAAAAAGCCCTGTTCCCAGTCTTTGCTGAAATTGAATGCCTATTTCCACGCCTTTGGCAGCACATAAAAAGGCATCTTTTTGACAAATGACTTTACCGCCCAATTGAGCCAAGTTTAATGGAATAATCTTGCCAGGGTAGGGCGATGCAAAGGCTACATGGGATTTTCCCTCGCCTGTATGCGTAAAGGCCGTCATAAATAAACTTTCGCCAGTCAACAATCGTTTTCCAGCACTGAACATTTTACCCAAAACGCCGTCATTGTCCGAACGTTTGGAGCCATCGCCAAAAATGGTTTGCATTTGTATACCATCTTTCATATACATAAAAGCGCCTGCTTCGGCTATTACGGTTTCATTGGGATCCAATTCAATTTCTACAAATTGCATTTCCTCTCCGTAAATTTTGTAATCTATTTCGTGATCTTGTATCATTTTGTTTAATTTTATAGTTAGACACTTTTTTTGTTTTTAGGTTACAATATTTTTCATAGGTTAATAAAAAATATTATGTTAATTGATTTTAAATTGATTTTTTTATTACTAATTTCATAGCAATATGAGGAATTTGGTCTTCAAGGTATTCCGCTCCAATAGGATTGAACCCAAATTTTTTATAAAAATCTAAAAGGTATGTTTGGGCACTAATTTTGATACTATCCGTTTGAAATTCATTAAAGATGAATTCAATAGAACGTTCCATGAGATCAATACCCAATTGATGCCTTCTATGAGAAAATGCCGTGGCTACTCGACCAATACTCGCTTGCGGATAGGAGATACCTGCTGGAATGAGTCTGGCATAGGCAAGAATTTCTTTATGCGAATCTTCTGTACAAAAAATATGAAAAGACTTATAATCTTTGTCATCAATATCCAAATAATGACAATTTTGTTCAATGATAAATACTTCATTTCTAATTTTGAGTATTTCATAAAGCTCTATATTCGTAAGATCTTCAAATGCTTTTATTTGCCAATTCATATTTTAAATTTATAAAAAAAGCCAAAAGAAAAATCTTTTGGCTAGTATATTAAATAGATTATTTTTATTGAATCATCAGTTTTTTAGAATGGGATTCACCATTTGATTTTTGAAGTTTTAGTACATACATGCCTTTATTTAAATTGAAATTGTTTATCAATAATTTATTTGCTTGTGTATTTATTTCTTGATTATACACGTTTCGTCCATTTAGATCAAATGCTGAAATAGATTGGATTTGATGTGCTTGATCGCCTTCAATACTTAAAATATTGTTTTGAAAATGAATTTGTAAAGGATTGGATACATTGGATATTATTGAAGAACCTGCAGCTACCGTTTTGGTAAGCGTACATGTTTTTCCAGCAATATTTATCAAAAAGCTAGCTGTACCGCTAGAAGTAGGTGTTCCAGTAATATTTAAGGTCAAATTACCCGCTGTGCCTGAAAAAGTTCCTGCGCTCAATGATGCGGTTAAACCCAATACGCCTGTTGATGATGCATTTGCACTATAAGCACTCCCTGATGTAGCACCCGTATATGGCAAAGTGAATGAGGCTCCAGATGCGGCAATATTTTTGGTCAAAGTTCCTGTAGAAGTTGCATTTGAGCACGTTAAAGCGAAAGAATTAGCTGCTGAAACAGAAACAACATGCGTACAAGAAGCTCCATTAACTGTAAAATTAAATGAGGCATTTCCCGTGCCAGATGGAGTTCCTGATATATTAAAAGTAAGGTTTCCAGTGGTTCCGGAATAAGTACCTGAAGTCAAAGTTGCAGTTAATCCTGTAACGCCTGTAGACGATGAATTTACAGCACTATATGAAGCACCAGAAGTAGCACCTGTGTATGGTACGGAGAAAGAAACACCCGAAGCAGCACTACCACTCACAAGATTTCCAGTATTAGATATACTTGCACATGTAAGCGCAAAAGTTGTTGTTACTTTTTCATTATAAGTTGTTGTTTTTACAGCACTTACGGCATCTCCACTATTATTTCCGTTTCCATTTACGGCATTAATTAAACCGTCAAATGATACGTTACCACTTCCAGCAGCAGGTGCTGTCCAAGTCATTTCTACTGAAAAAAATAGACCTGCTTTACTTAGTTGAGAAGAGTGAGTAATAAAACCGAGAGCCTGTTTGCCTACATTGGCTGGAAAACCACTAAATGTACCTTTATTATTGGTTTCTCTTAACTGAAAACCAAACTTATTTAATGATGTATTATTTCCAGTCATAAGAATTTTGTATGTTTTTCCGCCTTCATATTCTAAAACGGGTATATTATTGTCTAATAAACTAATAGTTGCTACTGTTGTAGCAGTGTTAGAATTATGACATCCACCACCTGCGCATGAATTCCAAGCTTTATCGCCACTTTGATTATTGTTTACGCTTTGAAGTGTGAAGAAAGACACAATACTCATTAGAATAATA
>JBIILY010000066.1:0-6341 GCA_044338225.1 Chitinophagales bacterium | reverse complement strand
TGAGCCAAACCAATATATTGTGTAATGGGGATACTACTGGATTTGTTGCGGTATCGTCTTCAGGTGGTCGATTGCCGCATAGCTATTTGTGGAGCAATGGTAGTACAAATGATACACTGCCAAAAGTAATTGCAGGCTTATATTCACTTACTACCACCGATGCAAAAGGATGTAACGAAATTATTCAAACTACGGTTACACAGCCTCAGGCATTATCTTTTACGTGGTCAAATGCTAATCTTACTTGTTTTAGAGATACTACAGGTCTTGCATCAATTAAAGTTTCAGGAGGTGTTTCGCCTTATAAATACTTATGGAGTACAGGTGATTCCGTTTCGTTGATTAGCAAACTTCTCGCGGGCAATTATACCGTTACGGTTACAGACAAAAACGGTTGTAAAAAAACAGAAACTCAAATTTTAACTGAACCGGCTATTATTAGTTTTACAATCGACAAAGTAAATAGCTCGTGTCTTGAAAGTAAAAATGGTTCGTTGACAGTTAATAATATAAAAGGTGGAACCGCTCCATATAATTTAAAATGGGAAGATAACTCATTTAACAATACGCTTTCTAATATTCAGGCTTTCAAAAATTATTCGGTTCAAGTATTTGATGTCAATTCTTGTGTTACAAAAGATTCGGCAAAAGTGGATACTAATTACAGATTGAGAGTAAATCCTCGATTCGTTGAACCAAAATGTCCAGATAGCAAAACAGATGTTATTTTAATTCCAGAAAATGGCGTAGCTACTTATACTTACAAATTGAATAATGTTACAAATAATACAGGATTATTCAATACACTGCCAAATGGGCTGTATCTTTTTGAAGCAAAAGATGGCGTAGGATGTATGTATAAAGATACGGCGGATTTGATTTTGAAAGATTCTATGCGTCCAACGTTGATTAATTATGACCCCGATTGTCAAACAGCGAATGTATGGCCTTCCAAATTAGATGTTGTAGGTGGTGCACAGCCTTATGTGTTCAGTTGGTCAGGAGCATTATTCACCAATGCTTCGGGAGATTCTGCTATACACAATAAACGTGGGTCTTATTCTGTTACGGTTAAAGATAATAACAATTGTTCTCTTTCATACAACTTTGAATTAAAACCAGCTGATGGCGCTATAGATGTAGAATTGGATTCGTTGTACAATCTTCGATGTTTTGGTGTGCCAGAAGGCAAAGCTGTCATTAGCGTAAAAGGCGGTGCTTATCCATACAAATATCTTTGGAGTCATGGCGATAAAGATAGTATTGGAAGCGAAATGTTTGCCAATATAAAATATAATGTTGCCGTTTCCGATGATTCGGGATGTAGATATATTTTGGATGATATTTATTTGACCGAACCTACACGGATTCAGGCAAAATATGCTTCTAGAAATGAAACATGCCCTAATTTGACAGATGCTTATATTCTCGTAAATCCATATAACGGAACCGCTACAAATAGCCAAAGCTATTGGATAAAGCTCAATGATGGACCATTTACAAAAGACCATCGTTATTCATTTTTGACAAAAGGTACTTATAAAGTTACTATACGCGATGAAAATGAATGTGAAGTTGACACTACATTTACAATTACAGCGCCACCAGAAATTAAATTGTCTTTAGATGCAGTTTATGAAGTGGAAGCGGGAAGTAGCGTGGATATGTTCCCAAATATTCAAATAATTGGCGGTTCTTATAGTTCTCTAAACTATCTGTGGACTCCAAACGAAAGTTTGAAATGTGCAGATTGTATCAATAATACATTCTATGGCGCTAAAAATACGGATTTAGAATTTTCAATCAAATTTGGAGAAAATTGTGAAGTAAAAGCCAATACCACTATTAAAATTAAAGGCTTAGATGGAGAATTGATCTATATTCCAAATGTTTTTAATCCAAATGATACAAGAGAAGCCAATCAAACATTCAAGATTTTTGGGAGTAAAATCAAACGATATAATTTAAAAATATTCAATCGTTGGGGCGAGAAAGTCTTTGATTCGCATACGCAAGAAAATGCATGGAATGGTATGTTCAGAGGCGAATATGTACAACCTGGAGAATATATCTATTTGGCAGAAGTTGAAATGCTCGATGGACAAATCTTGAAACGAAAAGGTACGTTTGCTTTTATTAGATAATAAACAGGATTTTTTATCTCAATCTATCAGCGCTTTCTACCAATTTTAAATCTTTTTTGATGAAATGCTGTGCTAAAAAGGCCAGAATAAAAGTGATTATTGGAAATCCAAAAAGCATCATGTTGAAATTGGTGCTGTATTTTGAATAATCAATACCTATAAATACGCCATAAACTAAGCTCAAAAGCATTAGACCATAGCATAATTTGATTTGTAAACGTCTATTGCCAAACATAAAAATACCCACCAAAGCCAACGTGCTTAATATCGAAGAAATAAGCGTGATATTATTGTTTTCTAATACAATATGTGATGTGCCTTCGGCTGTATATAAATTCATAAAAAGTCCTGCAGTCGCCACGATAACTATCAAAAATAAGAATAAGGTTTGCATTCGTTGAATCATAAAACTATATTTAATAGGGCAAAAATAAGGTTTTCATTTTATACTTATTCCAATTTCTCTCAAAAAAACATTCACTTTCTTCAAAAATAAGTAATTTTGTGACTATTATAATTCCGAAATGCTATTAAAGATGTACCCTTTTCATAAATTTATTGCTATTTTTTGTACTGTTTTTTTTCTTTTTTCTTCATGCGATGATTCCAAGCAAGTATTGCAGCCTGACACGGAAGAAGAAACGGTAGATAAAATTGAAACACCTAATTTTAATAATCAATTGGCGTATGATTTTATCAAAAAACAAGTAGATTTTGGACCTAGAGTTCCTAGCACATCTACTCATGAAGCTTGTGCTCAATGGCTATTGACTACGATGAAATCCTTGAGCGATAGCGCCTTTTTTCAAAATTTTGAAACGACAACTTTTGATGGGAAAAAACACAAAGGCAAAAATATCATAGCACAAATCAATCCTTCCAATCCGCATCGTATTATGTTTTCGGCACATTGGGATACTAGACCTTTTGCCGATCAAGATTCCAAAGATCAGAAAACACCTATTATGGGGGCTAATGATGGTGGTAGCGGCGTAGGCGTTTTATTGGCACTATTAGATGCTATGAAATCCCAAAAGCCAACAATTGGCATTGATATTGTTTTGTTTGATATAGAAGATTATGGTCAGCCCGAGAATAGTGGTTTCCCCGAGATGAAAGATAGCTACTGTTTAGGTTCGCAATATTGGGCTAAAAATGTACATACGTCCCATTCCATTCGTTATGGTGTTTTGCTAGACATGGTGGGTGGATTTGGTGCTACATTCCTCAAAGAAGGGTATAGCATGGCTTACGCACCTAATTTAGTACAACGCGTTTGGAATCATGCGTCGGATTTGGGGTATTCGGGATATTTTCCATATAAAGATGGCCCTGCTATTACCGATGACCATACCTATGTGAATAGTATTGCTCGAATTCCAACTATTGATATTATTCATTTGCAGGAGAATCAAAATAGTTCTTTTGCCTCCTATTGGCATACACACAATGATAATATGGCTTCCGTGGATAAAAATGCGCTAAAAGCCGTTGGGCAAACTCTTTTGAGATTGATATATGAAGAAAATAAATCCGTAAAATAATAAACATGGAATATAATAATCAGCCTAAATATTTAGGTAAACTTTTATCCGCAATTTTATTTGTGGTGTTTGTGGTAATAGTGGGTATGATAGCGCTAACGTTTATCGCGCCAAAAAATACTACATTTGAAGCCACTAAAACATTGCCTTATGCTATGGATAGTGTTTGGGATGCTTCTAATGATTTGGAAACATATCGTATTTCGAGAGAGAATATCACTAAATTTATCATCAAAGATACGGCAAAACCAAAGTGGGTTGAGTATTATGGCAATTCAGATTCTATAGAAGTGAAAACGACCCATTTCAAGCCTAATTCATATAAATATTACATTGTTCTAAGTAGAAAATACGAGCAGGCTATTGGCGTTGGGATGTATTTGGCGCCAAAAGGAGATAGCACGCAAGTGGTATTGAAAGGAAAAACGGTCTATCAAAATGTTTGGGCACGAGTGTATTATACTATTTTATCGCCCAATACGGTTCCTGATTTTGAGTTTTTTAGACTTGAAAGTGTCTTGAAAAAAAAATATAATAAATAGAATTTCGTTTAAAACATTAATTCCCTCTAATTTATCGCAAAAATGAAAAAATATCTCATTTTAATGTCTTTAATTTTCAGTGTTTCGCTTGAAGCACAACTGCATCCCATGCACAATCTAATGTCCAAGGAAATGCGAAGAATAGATAGCTTGGATGGAAAAGTAGATGGCAAAATTGCAGACTTGGAGGGGGAAGAAGTTGAAAATTTGTATAGAAATACTTATTTTGTAAAGGTAGATTCGCTAAAACATCGTATCGAAAACAGCCCAACGTTGCTCAATTGGCAAAAGAAAAATTTGACCTATGGATTGCTTATGACTATGCAGGAAATTAATACGAATAACTATAAACTACCCCTGTATTTTCAGAAAATATTAAGCAATGCTTTTGGAATTGTTGGGGCTATAGAGCATGGTGATATAGAGTCTTATTTGATTACAGACCCATTGTATTCAATCAAAAATATTTATTTCTATAAATTTGAAAATGTAGCTAAATCATTTCTAGTCAAATCAGCATCAACTTATCCAAATGAAGTGCTAAAGGTTTTCTATAAATACAACGACAGACCCTATAAAGATACAGTTGTAGAAGTTTGTGGCATCGTAGCGCCCAATGTTGCTAAAAATTATCTGATTGGAGAGACGGATATTAAGCGTATTTTGAAAGAAAATACACATCCAAGTATTATGGGAATGCGTGGATTTTATAATGAATATAATATTTTATCCAAAGGAATGGTGCTGGTAGATGATATCATTGAAGGGGAAATGACCATTAATGAAGCGCATGCTATTTCTACCGATAAGAGAAAATTTCTAAGAAAAATGATAGAAATCCGAAATAAAGATTATGCGCAAGCATTGTATTCTTTGGATGAGGAATTGAGGTTGACCTCTCTTGAATTTGTGAGAGAAATTAATAATCTTCACAATGAAACCAATCCTCAGGTTCGTTTTAAGTCTATAGACGATTTTAATTGGAAAGAATTGTATACGTTGCTCATTTACAGTGAAGAAGAAATTTTTACATCCAGTTTTAATGGTGTTTTTGAACGATTGATGTATCGACTCAAAGAAGATAAAATTACAGGATGGAAAATGCTGGAAACCATGCGTTTCAATCGTTTTAGATCGTTTATCAAAATCTGTGCGGGCTATGGCAAACTCAATGAGTTTTTGATTTCGATGAGCAAGGAAAAAAGCACAGAACTTTTGACTAAATTCACCAATAATCTAGAACAAAATTCAGGCGATTTGAGACCCGCAATTGATGTAGCCGATGCCTTTGGAAGTATTAAAGACAAAGAACAAATTGATTTGATTCAAAAAAATATTGTCAAAGAATATGACCGTGTGGACACAGAACGTTCTATTAATGGGGTGGCAATTTATGGACTTTTGAAAAGTTTGTTCGCGTCCAAAAAAGTATCTCCAAAAGATTCTACATGGTACAATGATGTATCTAGAAAGTATAAATTGGAACGAGTAGATAAAATCAATTATGAAAAAATGATAGGACATGATTGTGTGCATAAGCAAATTCATTTTTTCTATGACGATGACGATGGATATGCTTCGTTCTCTAGTTTTTTAGCTACGTTTGCTACGCCAAATTATAAAGTAACCAAGTTGACAAATTATGTCAAAATAGAATCTATCAAAGGCTCACCTATTTTGATTTATGCCAATCAACCCAAAGCCGAGTTGGACGGACAAGCGGATTTAGTAAAAATAATGGATTCGTTTAAGCGCGATATTCAAGTGATGGTGCATAGAGGACATAGCTATTATGCACTCAATACCATTGATCAAATGCCTGCAACGACCAAAATTGTGTTTTTGGGAAGCTGTGGCAGCTATAATAATATCAATGAAGTGTTGAGCCGTTCTAGCAGTTGTCATATTATTTCTTCTAAACAAATAGGCACCATGAGCGTCAATAATCCATTGCTCTTCATCATTACCGAAACAGTAAGACAAGGCAAGGATTTGTATTGGAATAATGTATGGGCAGAGCTGGATGGCAAAATCAAAAATCAAAAGTATGCCTATGAAAAATTTCAAGATTACGTGCCTCCACACAAAAATTTAGGGGCTATTTTCATTCA
>JBIILY010000065.1:0-6353 GCA_044338225.1 Chitinophagales bacterium | reverse complement strand
TAATTTAATCCGCAAAAATAGTTAAAAAAAATGAATGTGGAAAATTTTTTGATTTGAATATTAAGGAATTAACAGAAAGATAATGTGATTCACTACAAATCAGTTATAAGTAAGGAGATGTTTATTGAATTTATTGTAAATATTCCTTTTACCGTCATCCTCGAAAATTTTCAGCAGCAAAATATTATACAATTTAACCAAAACTAAATTGAAAATTTATCGGGGATCTCATAGATAATGTATATAGTAATTAGTAGTTCGAAATGACAGCGCTTCGTGGGGTGGTGAGTTGGGTGAAGAGAAGGCTTTGCCTTCTCTTCACCCAACTATTTAAAGCAAATATGGCGTCATTTCGAATGCAATGAGAAATCTTATAAGAAGTTACGAGACCACGGAAAAATTTTTCATAGTTGACTCGCTGTTCAAGAAAAATTTTCCGAGGTGACGACAAGTGGTTTGTTTAAACAATTTTATCTCCCCCATTCTGGAATTTCCGAATCGCTGGCTCATTATCACTACCGTCATCCTAGAAAATTTTCACAAAAGAATCGTTTCTTCAAAAACAATCAAGGTTGAAAATTTATTGGGGATCTCTTTTGAAAGAAGTTAAAACCGATGGCTATTGATAACTCCAAAAAAATTCTAAAGTCTAATATCTCAAATCTATTGTCTAAATTCAAAAAACCTATCTAAGCTTTTTCAAAAAACAGCCCGGAAAGTCATTTTTTACTTTTTCAATATAATTTCGAGTCTCTTTTTCGGTCATAAAATTTCCTAAATAGGCCGCATATTTCCCAGGGGCGGTTTCTACATATTTAATATTTTTTCCTGTTGTGTTGGATTGGTCGTATTTACTATTTGGCTGACTAAATGCACCAATTTGTATGGTGTAATTTCCAACATCTATCTTACCATTTGGAACTTCCAATAGTTTATTGATAACAGTTGAAGGAATATGCACCGCATTATTAGTTAGGGTTACATTTTCCAAAAGTTTTTGATCCACCTTAGATGAAATTACCGCATTGTCTATTCCTATAATTTTAAATTCGGTTCGTCTGTTTTTGGCATGGTCTTCCTCGCTACAGATAGCGGTATTGGTACAATTATTGGCTAGCTGGGATTCTCCATAGCCTTTTGCCACCATTCTTTTTTGTGAAATCCCACTATTGACAAGATATTGCACCACGGATTCGGCTCTTTTTTGTGATAATTCTCTGTTGTATTCATCGCTTCCTCGACTATCGGTATGCGAACCTAGTTCAATAATAAGTTCAGGATTTTCGGTAAGGATAAAAACCAATTTCTCCAAATTTGGTTTTGCATTTTCTACAATCACCGCTTTATTAAATTCATAGTAAATATTCTTAATTTCAATGGCTTTGTTTATCGTTTTTTTATTCAGAAAAGCCGTGTAGGTTTTTTGTGTTGGATCCAAATCATTGAAAGAACTTTTTAAATACCCTTCTTTTTCTGCCACCAATGTATAATGGTGCTTTGGATTGACTACCGCGTCTACCATACCTTTTTCCTGAGTCGTCAAAAAAGCGGGCACATCCATGTCTATGTCAAACAATCGAAGCGACACATTTGAGATGGTTTCTTTGGTTTCTTCGTCGCGGACGATGATACGGAACTTGGGTTTTTCTTCTGCTACAGGTTCTTTATCTTTCAATTCAAACTGATATATATCATCCAATCCTTTTCCTTCCAAACGATTTGAGGTGAAATATCCATAATCTTGTTTTTCATTTTTATACATTAGCGAGAAGTCGTCAAAAGAGGAGTTGAGCGTATTTCCCATATTTTTGGGCTCTTGAAAATTGCCATTTTCTATTTTAGAAATAAATAAGTCCAATCCTCCAAAACCAATATGACCTTCAGAAGCAAAAATCAACTCGTTTTTGAAGCTAATATACGGAAACATTTCATTGCGAGTCGTATTGATTGATGGCCCTAGATTTACAGGCTTCCCCCATTTTTTACCGTCTATTTTTTCACAAAAATAAAGATCCGTTCCGCCCAATCCTCCTGGCATATCGGATACAAAATAGAGTCTATTGCCATCGCGGCTTAGGCAGGGATGTCCTATAGAATAATTGGGATTGTTATATTCAAAATCTTCGGTAGACGTTACCGTATTTGAATCCGACAGACTCATGATTACAATCTTCAACTTAGAAATTTTTTCTTTATTTCCTACCAAATCATTCTTTTTTACATAATTTTTGGTAAGATAAAGGAGGTTGTTATTTATATCATAAAACGTAGACCCTTCGTGATACATAGCCTCATTCAAGTTAAGTTTTTCTACATCGCCAATTTGTGCCTCCACATCTTTTTTTGAAACAGTATACACATCCAAAAATGGTTTATTGTTGTATTCAAAGGTTTTGTTTTTATCGGTCGCTTCGCCACGGTCGCTTGAAAAAATGTATTGTCCTTTGGCAAAATTGGATAGGGCAAAATCATTGGACGTAGAGTTGAGCTCCAAAATATTGACAATATATTTGGGACGCATTTCGCTCCATTTTTCTACAGAGTCAATTGACTCCAATAGTTGATTTTTCTTAGCTACAGGATAATTTTTCTTTACAAAATAGCGCGCATCTTCGTATTTTCTATTTTTTTTAAGCGCATTAAAATACAAGTCTTTCTCATCGACAGACAAATCTCCAAACTCCAATCCACTTGTGTAAGCGGTCAATGCTTTGGTAAAAAGTCGCTGATAATCGTATGCGCGTCCTAGTTGAAAAAATACATATTTGCTTGGATTTTCGGATGAAAGCGAGCTATAATACGATGCCGCTTTGGCATAAGATTGTATCTTGAAACAAGAGTCGGCAAGCACATTGATAGACTGCGAAAAACTAGTTCCAACAATCATTATGTAAATAAAGAATAAACTTAATCTTTTCATTCGTAAAGTATTTTAGAAATATCGAGGGCTGGTAGATTGGATAAAATCGTTAGGCGAACCTTTTTTCCCTAAATCAAATCCTATAAAAATTTCGTGAGTACCAGAGGTTACATTTGAGTAGTTTTTATTTGAAAAATCATACGCATAGCCTATACGAAAAGGCATAGACAAATTGGGAAGCCATTTATCGTTAAATTCTATTTGCATGCCTGCCATAAAGGTGTTGCTGGTTCTATAGCCTGCTCCTAGCCACAAAAAATCATTGTATATCACATACGCATTCATGTCTACGTTAAACGGTGATTTGGCCTGATAATGTCCAAAAACGGCAGGTTTCAAAGCCCATTTGTCATTCAATTTAAACAAATATTCAACACCTGCAAAGGATTGAAAATATTTAGAAAGGGTCTGATTGGTTTCTATATCTTTTTGGATCAAATTAGGAGCCGAGAGCGTAATGGCATATTTAGGTGCTGCAAAATACATGCCCAAGCCTACCACAGGACGTGTAATAGCATTAGCATCGTTGACAAAATTAGGGTCGTTGGCATCGAGTTGGTTTAATGTATTTAAATTTACCGATCCTTTGTCCAATCCCACTCGTGTACCTATTCGCAACGATTGCTCTTCATTGAACTTGAGTTTGTACGCATAGTTTGCATAGATATTGAACTGCGTAATGGGTCCTACTACATCTCTATTCACCACCAATCCTATATTGTGGTTGGACGTGGCAATAGGTGTAGATGCAGAAAACATAAACTGTGTAGGCGCGCCTTGAATAGCACTCCACTGGTTTCGATACATGAGAATACCGCTCAGCTTTTCCCTTGCGCCAGCATATCCAGGATTGTAGTTCAATTTATTGAACAAATGCTGTGTAATCATAGCTTCTTGTTGCGCGTGAAGTTGAATCACCGCTAGCCAAGCAAACACAACTATTTTTATCTTTTTTATCATCTGTTTATTTTTTTAATTATTTAGGTATATATATCCCGTTTTTAACAAGGATTTACCGTTGATAACATATTCAAATTTATAAAAATAAACGCCATCCGGATGACCTTCGCCCCAGTCGTTTTTGTAGTTATCTACCGTGTAAATAATATCTCCCCAACGATTGAATATCAATAATTTGTTTTGAGAGGTATATCCTATATCTTGAATCGTAAAATGATCATTTTTACGGTCATTATTTGGACTTACTGCATTGTAAATAGTTACGTCTTTTGGAATTGTAACCACAATATAATGTAACGCTGTATCGCACAGCACCGGATTGCTATTATCGCATACAATAAAGACAAAAGAATCTATGCCTTCATAACCTTGAGGGAAACTATAGGTCCAGCATCCATTTGAATTGAGGGTAAATGTATTCTGGCTCGTTGTATTATGAACGGAAAAAGAATAGGGTTTTTTCATGTTTTTGATGAGCGAATCCAAGCATTTGGTGCCATTATTATTGTATTGAAGATACGTCGTGTCTATTTTGGCATAGGTTTTGGCATCTTTATATGAATTCAATATGACAACGGCTGTATCACATTGGTTCAAAGTATTGCAGATAATATAGCTAAAGGTATCTTTTCCTGTAAAATTGCCATTGGTAACGATAACCCATTTTCCATTGGGATGCAATGTGGCGGTCATATTTCGTGGTTGGGTATGTGTAGAAATAGAACATGGATAATCGCTAGGCCAATCGTTGAGCATCACATTTAAAGTAGTAACACTATTTGGAGTCAATTCATAATAATCATCTATCGCCAGAGGTTTGGTTGGAGAAATACCGATATAATAATAAATTTTAGCGGTATCTTTATTTCCAAGATTATCAATGATTTCATAGAGCTGACTATCTTTTCCTATAAAATTTGGATTGGGAGTGTAGGTAACATCCGATCCATTCAAAACCGACGTACCATTGGCAGGCTTAGTTACTTCTTTTAATTCTGAAATGGTAGAAGAATTCGCATCATTATCTTCTGGTGAAAACGTATTCGATTGATTTTTAACTACCAAAATAGTATCATTTAATGCTTTGATTTTATTGGGATTTTTGGATACATTTACATAAATGGTATATTTTACACACACCCCCGAGTCGTCGCAAATATTGACCACAACGGTATCTTTTCCTATAAAACCCGCATTGGACGTATAACAAATTTTTCTATTGCTCACGGAGGCGGTTCCATTAGCACCATTTTTAGAAATAGATGATTTCCAATTGTTTTCATTATCTACATCGGTAACCAAATGATCTACTGGCACACATATCGTTTCACGCTGATAAACCGAAACCGTAGTATCTAGCTTGCTTAATATCAAGGTGTCATTTACATTTTTAATGGTAATATATACCCATGTTTCATCGCATAATGAAGTGGAGAAAGATGTGCTACCATCACATATTTTATACTTAAAACTATCTTTTCCAAAAAAATTGATATTTGGTTTGTATCGAATTTGATTTACGCTTGGTACAATAGCATTTCCATTTTTGGCCAAATTTGAAAAAACCATTGTAGTAGATAATTGCGAGCCCTCTCTATCTGTATCATTTTTTTGGACATCAAACATTGACGTGCTTTCTTCCAAAACGGTATAATAATCTGGATTTGCTTTTGGTGGTTGATTTATGGGAAAAATAGACAAATACACCCATGCCAATGAAGAGTCGCCGTTGCATCCTTTTAGCTGATATTGAAATGAATCACTTCCAAAAAAACTACTTGATGGTGTATAATTAAATGTAATAATATCTGCATTTCTAATTACTTGCCCATTTTTTGCTTGAGTTTTTAAGATAACCTCATTAATCAAACAGCCCGACGCTTTGTCCAAGGTGTCATTGGATTGTACAAAAACTTTCAGAACCGAATCCTCTCTTGATATTATAGAATCTTTTACAGCCACCACTTTTTGCGCAAAGGTGGAAAAACTACTGCCTAAAAATAGGACTAACAAAAGTCCCAATCTCAACTTATTCATAATGTGGTTGTTTTTTAATAAATTCCGACTGCAAATATAGACTGCAAGTCCTTATAAACATTGATATGGCAGAATGTTTTTTTACACAAAGTCAAATCTGTGTCTATTATATAATACAAATAAAATTAACGATGTTGATAAAATTTAAGATATTTTAACATAATAAACGTCAACAAGGGTAAAATGGAATAAGATGTTACATGGCTAATACCTTGTAAATTTCTTTATGACACAAATAATTTTAAAAGTTTAACTTTGTTTTTTGAATAAAATCAAGAAATTGTATGGAAAAGAAATTTTTTAATCATTTTTCTCAAAAAGATATTGACCGAATTATTGAAATGGCATGGGAGGACCGTACACCATTTGAAGCAATTCTATTTCAATTTGCTTGTTCTGAATCCGATGTTATTGACATTATGAGACGAGAATTAAA
>JBIILY010000063.1:0-6400 GCA_044338225.1 Chitinophagales bacterium | reverse complement strand
AAATATATCGAACAAATAGCTGTAATAGGTAATCATAGAAAGTTCGTTTCTGCATTGATCCATCCATCCAAAATTAATTTTGAAAAATGGGCACAAATTAAAGGATTAAGTATAGATTTCACATCCGACGAATGGGTGAATAACGAATGGGTGAATAAAAAAATAGACAAAATTTTAGCTGAATACAATAAAGAATTTAACCATGTAGAACAAATCAAAAAGTTTAAACTATTGGCTAAAGAGTGGACTATTGAAGGTGGCGAACTAACGCCTACGCTTAAAATCAAAAGAAAAATCATTGACTCTAAATATTCGGAGACAATAGAAACACTTTATTGTTAATAACCTATTTCTATAAAAAAGTATATTTAGTTATATTTGCAGTATAATTTAATATAAAAAGAATACTATTTAATTGATTTTTAAGTTATAGTATTCTAAAAAACATTTTAATAATAAAAAGAATTAAAAATGAAAAAAAACATCTTATTAATTACCTTGTTTTGCTTAACGCTACAGAATATTAATTCTCAAGTTAATACTCTTAAAGAAAACATTTTCTTTGCAATAGGAAAAACAGAGCTTACCCGTGCTCATAAATTAAAATTAGACTCGATTGTTTTGGTCATCAAAGCTTCAGAAACTTACAATGTAGATGTAAAAGGTTATACTTGTAACTTTGGTTCATTATCATTGAATAAAATTGTTTCAAAATTTAGAGCATTAAATGTGTATAATTATTTAGTAGATAAAGGAGTAAGTAAAAAGAATATCGTATATGGTGGCTTTTCTACATCCAATCCACTTGGAGATAATACTACGGCTGAAGGAAGAGCAAAAAATAGAAGAACAGAAATTAGCGTTTTGTTTAAATTAATGGATGAAGTAATTCAAAATGCAGAAGGAACTACAAATGAAGTAACAGCTACAAATGGTGCAAAAGAGTCTACAAATAATTCAAATAATAATTCAAAATCAGCTTTCAGTGGTAAAGTTACCGAATTAGGACCTGAATTATCCAATGGAAATTTCCAAAATGAAGGTAAAAAAATTATCAAATCTACAAACTGCGTAGTAATCGAAATTCCAGAATATTGTTTTTCTACAAATAGTAAAGAACCATTTGAGTTTGAATTTAAAGATTATACCAAAAACTACGACATTATTAAAAAGAATATCCAAACAAGAAGTGGAAAAGAGACATTATTAATGTTAGGTTCTTATTCTTTGAATTTCTCTCAAGGAAATGAAGAAATAACTATGAATACAAATAATCCAGTAAAAGTTTTTATACCGGGTGAATATGATCCGGAAATTCGTTTGTATGCAAATCATAAAAATTGGACATTAGATACGATTAATTCATTGAGCTATGATGAATCTAAAAAATCTTATGTAGTTTCTACTAAATTCTTAGGTCAAATGTTTGGGCTTTTAAAACCAATGCCAATAACACAAAAACAAGTTTTAGTGAAATTAGTTGGAGTAAAATCGGATCAAATTAAACCATATGTAATTGTAGACAAATGTTATATCGCTTCTGGCAAACATATAAAAGGAAAGTTATTCTCATTCCCAATTCCTAGTGATAAATCCAGTTTTAGCATGAGAGGATATTATATAGATTATTCAAATAAACAACCAGAATACTTCTATTTGAGTGAAGATGTTAAAGTATTAGAACCAAAATCTACAAAAGCTAAAAGCATTGATAATAAAGAATATATGAGAATTTGCACTCCTGCAAAATTTGAGTTCAAAAAAACACAAATGGACAAAGGAAGCTTGTGCGAAACTCCATGTACACAATAATTATCTAATTTTGAGTATATTAAAAGAGTTGCTGTATAGCAACTCTTTTTTTTTGCAAACAATTGAAAAAAAAACATTAAAATTGTATTCTTTAAAATATAACTCCATTGAAACATAAAAATACCTTTCTTACAAGTATTTTCCTTACCGCATTCTTAGACATGTTGGGTGTAGGCATTATCATACCTATCATTCCAGCATTGTTCTATACAAAGCATCTCTCCTATTTCTCTAACCTAGGCGATGCAAATACCATTCGATGGACTTTTTGTTTATTGATGGCGTCGTTTAGTTTTATGCAATTTTTTGGAGCACCTATACTTGGCGCTTTGAGCGACAGAATAGGTCGAAAAAAGGTTATTCAAATTGCGCTAATTGGCACTGCTGTTGGTTATGCATTATTTGGAATAGCTCTAAGTAGTCATAGTCTTTTTTTATTATTTTTATCTAGGATTATCCCCGGCTTTTTTGGAGGTAGCTTATCGGTACTTTTTTCTTCAATAAGCGATGTAAGCTCACCGGAAGACAAGCCAAAGAATTTTGCGCTCGTAGGGATAGCTTTTGCGTTAGGATTTATCTTTGGGCCATTAATTGGAGGCTTTTTATCCGATAAAAGTATTATTTCTTGGTTTACGTTATCTACGCCTTTTATTTTAGCTACCATCTTAGCATTACTTAACTTTGTGTTTGTACATTTCTTTTATCAAGAAACTTTATCGGTTAAAAAAGACACTAAAATTTCATTTTTCAAAGGATTTACAAATGTACACAAGGCCTTTACGAACACAAACCTTAGAATATTATTTACCATAACATTTCTTAATACATTGGGATTTTCATTTTTTACCCAATTTTTTTCTGTGTTTATGTACAATAAATTTCATGTATCGCAAAAAACAGTTGGATTAATTTTTGGTTGGGTGGGAATATGCCTTATTTTTTCACAAGGCTTTTTGGTTCGCAAAGTTTCAAAAAAATATCAACCACACGTCATTATTAATTATACGATGGTGTTGATGGGGATATTCATTTTGTGTCTCATTTTCCCAAAAAATATTGAAGGAATCTTGCTTTGTAATTTTTTAATAGCTATGACCCAAGGCTTGAATTCCCCTAATTTACTTTCAATTGTTTCTAAGCAAGCATCTCAAGCAGATCAAGGAGAAACCATGGGAATCAATCAATCCATGCAATCCTTAGCACAATTTGCGCCTCCTATATTTGTAGGCTTTTTTGGTGAAAACTTAAATAATATTCCTTTTATTTTTGGAGGGTTGAGTATTGTTTTAGGTTGGTTTGTATTTGCATTTTTATTCAATAAAAAATAAAGAAATATGGTATATACATCGCTATCTGTCAATATAAATAAAGTAGCTACGATCCGCAATGCGCGTGGAGGGAACCATCCAAATGTATTACAGTTTGCGTTAGACTGCTATAAATATGGTGCTGAAGGCATTACGGTGCATCCTAGACCCGATGAACGTCATATTAGATATCAAGATGTATTGGACTTGGCATTACATTTCCCCAAAGATGATTGCGAATTCAATATTGAAGGCTTTCCTTCTTCTGATTTTTTAGAATTAGTCCTAAAAGCGAAACCGAATCAATGTACATTAGTACCTGATCCTCCCGGCGTATTGACTTCTAATAGTGGATGGAATACTAAAAAAGATTTTGATTTATTAAAAAATACCATCAATCTGCTGCACCAAAATCATATACGTGTATCATTATTTATGGATACAGATATAGAGTTTATTAAAATAGCGAAAGAATTAGGTGCCGAACGTATCGAATTTTATACAGGATACTATGCAGAAGACTTTGAAGCAAATAAAGAAAAAGCCATTTTGCGATATAAAGAAGCATATCATTATGCGGTTAGCATTGGATTGAAAATCAATGCAGGGCATGATTTAAATTTGTCAAATCTTTCATACTTAAAAGAACAAATGCCTGAACTAAAAGAAGTATCCATAGGACATGCGCTAATAAGCGATTGTCTTTATTTTGGACTTGAAAATGTAATCCCGATGTATAAAAAACAACTAAATAATTAATCATGGCAGTTTTATCAAGCGTTTTTAGAGGAATTTGGGCAATTTATACCTATATCATTATTGCTCTCGTCGTAATTGTTTCATCCGTAATTGTATTCTGCTCTTCTTTAATCTTTGGAAGAAAAGCTATTAAATTCAATCTATATCTTTGTTTGCACATTTCTTCTCCATCCATTTTATTGCTAACAGGCATTATGCTAAAAACTTATGGAAGAGAAAATATTGAACCTAAAAAAGGTTATGTGCTTGTATCAAATCATAGTTCTTATATGGATATTTTTGCAAATCCAACTTCTGTTCCATTGCATCATTTATTTACCTATTTGGCTAAAGCAGAACTGGGAAAAACACCTTTTTTTGGTGTTATTGCAAGAAATTTAGCGGTATTGGTAAATAGAAAAAGTATGGAATCAAGAAAAAAATCATTTATATACATGAAGAGCGTACTCAATGATGGAATTTCTGTTTTTTTATACCCCGAAGGAACGAGAAATAAAACAGATGAACCACTATTGCCTTTTTTTGATGGTGCGTTTAAACTAGCAAAAGATATGAATGTTCCATTAGTGGTGTGTACACTTGTCAATATGAAAAAAAGGAATAATATCAATAAAATATTAGATATGTGCCCAGGAAGATTGTACTGCTTCATTGAAGAACCAATAGATGTAAACAATTACTCTGTTGTGGAACTCAAACAAATGACCAGAGCCAAAATGCTAGAGAGACTTACTCAATAAATAGGAGCTGCTTTTAAAATTTAAATTTCATTCCTACCGCAAAACTTGTAGCAAGTTGTTTTGGGTTCTCTCTATAAGAAGAGAATAATGGGAAATTTTCCAATTGAGAGAGATAAGAGGTCACTGTAGATAAATGCAACGCTACTTTTTGGGACACAAAGGCATCAAAATCAATGCCTGCTATATAACCAAGTTGTAAGCTATTATAATTGCGTTTATCGGCATCAATACTGTATTTTTTTTCATTCAATGAAAGCAATTCTCTTTCTACATAATTCACTTGATATTGCAGGACACTTCCATACATCAATCCCGCTTTGAATGATAAAATCAATGGATTTTCTTCTTTCAAAAATATAGAATATCGAGCCATCAATGGGAACTCTAATTGATCGATATACATAAAACCATTTTTCTCAAACAAATTATTTTTTTCTGAAAAAGTTTGAATATATTGACTATAAAACAAACCACTTTCGATACTCCATTTTCTGCTAAATTGATAACCCATTTCTGAGCCAAATTGATATCCAAATTTTCTATTAAATGTTGCATTTCCAGAAAAATAAGAATTTTGAGCGTCCGAATTCATAAAAACTTGGGCCGCATTTACTCCCATTGTAGTCGTTAGATAAAAATAAGGCTTAAATGATTCCTTAATTAAATTAAGTGTAGGCATTTCATAAGCATAACTTTGAGTTGATAACTTCATCGAATTTTCAGAAATAATAGACTCATTTTGAATTAACTCCATTGGCTCTATCAATTCCCAATCTGAATTTTCTTCACGATTTTCTTGAACTTGAGAAGCTATTTCAATATTTTCATCTAATATTTTTGTTTCTTTCTCCGTTTGAGAAGAAGTTTCAGCTTTTGCATCGACATCATTAATCTTATCAATCATTTTAAAAGACCGACTATGATTAGCTTGCATAGAAGAATTAGAACTATTTTGAGATTTATTTCGAGAAGTTACTTTAGAAATATCATTATTTTTAGGAAATGAAGCATTTGCCAAAATTTCCTGTTCTTGTTGGACGACTTCTTCCATTTTATGTGGATTTGAATACACAATTCTAGGTTTATCCTCCAATATTTGATTGAAAATAGGCATCATATTTGATTTCAAAAATAAAAACATTCCAATAGAGCCCACAAATCCAAATAACAAAGTGGCCACCTTGGCATAATCTTTTGAAAACCAAAATAATACTTTTCGATCATCTTCTTTCAATACCGCTTCAATTTTCTCCCATACAATTTCTGGCGGAGCGATTTCGGCTTTATCAAGATTTTTAAAAAAGGTATCTAATCTACTCATTTCTTTTAATAAGACGTTATTTTAAATAAAAGGGTTGTATTTATAAATTAATTTTATTCATTTCTTCAATTTTTTTCTGCAACAAAGCTCTTGCGCGCGACAATTGCGACTTTGAAGTTCCTTCCGAGATACCAAGTTTTTCGGCTATTTCAGCATGATTATATCCTTCAATTACATACATATTAAAAACCATCCTAAATCCATTGGGCAACCCCTGGATAAGCCCCAAAATAGCTGCTTCATCCAAAGATATTTCATCCACCGTATAAGGAGTATTATCTTCTGTCGCCAACTGATCATCAAAAGATAATATATTGATTTGCTTTCGATAATGTTCAATTGATGTGTTGACGACAATTCGCTTCATCCAACCTTCAAAGGAACCTTCATGTTTAAATTGGGATAAATTTCTATAAATTTTTAAAAAAGCATCTTGTAATATATCTTGTGCATCCTCTTTA
>JBIILY010000062.1:0-6401 GCA_044338225.1 Chitinophagales bacterium | reverse complement strand
TTTCACTTTAGGTGTTTTATTATTTACAGGATCCAACTTATTGATGACCACCCAAGAATTGCATCATATCAATTTCAAATTCATCTGGCCTACAACACCAATTGGTGGCGTTTTGATGATGCTTGGCTGGGTATTGCTCATCATACATTCTCTCAATCGTTCCGAAAAATAAGTCTTGAGAATATCCTTTGTTTTTTTATTTTTCTATAGTTTTTTTATAAGCTCTATCCTCGGACAAACGAGTTTTTGGGTAAAAGATTCATTGGACAAAAAACCTATTTATGGCGCCAAATTGCTTGAAAAGATTGTTGTGATTGCCACTTCGGGACAAGACGGAAAAATTTCTTTTTTGGGATCAGAATCCAATACATATAGCCTACAATCATTAAGTTACAAATCCGTTTCATTTAACCTACAACAAATAAAAGACACTTTTTTCCTTTCGCCAGCTCGTATTTCGCTTGCGGAAACTTCCATATCGCCCACCAATGCCAAACAAATATTAGAAGAGGCCTTTCAACATGTTTTGGAAAATCATGCGCCTATTTCTTTTTATCAAAATGGCACATATCGAGAAGAATTTATAGAATCGGGCAAGACCTTTAAGGCACAAGAATTACTGTTTCAGCTGCATCAATTCCAAAAAAACAAAATGCTGGAAACGCGTCCTTTCTATCTACTCAATAGCAACACCAAACTATTGGCTAGCCAAGTATATGAAGATAGCAATGCAAAAGAAAAAATAAAATCGATTATAGGAAAACGTGTAGCGGATCGCATGAATTTCAATGAATTATCGTTGTACACATTTATAAAAGGTACGAATATTCTCAATAGAATTTTCACCTATTTGCTTGCTCCAGATTCAAAATATCAAGTTAAATATCAATATATTAGCACCGAAATTTATCAAAGCCAAGAAGTTTTAAAAATTGAGGTACAACATTTATTGAAAAGCACCTTAGTCACTACAAGCACCGTTTATATTGCATCCGAAAGCAAAGCCATCGTTGGTTTTGAAATCATGGCGCATCAGAATATTGAAAACATTTCTGTTTTTAATTTTAAAACTAAATTTATACTATGGATTTTGGGAATTAAAATTCAAATAAAACAATATTATGCCAAGGTGCTTTTTGAAAAAAATAATAAAGGATTCTGGACGGTGAGCGATGTATTGTTTGAGTTTCCAGCCATTTTCCAAAAAAAACAAACACTACATGGCTTAGCCAAAGTGAAATATAGACTTGCACCACAAGTGTGGGAAAGTAAAGATTTCGGCAGTGATTTTTCGGCTCAAAATACAGCTATTCTACTACAAAAAAACATATTGAATCCTCCTTTTCAAAAACCTAATTTCCCAAGTATACCCGTTACCGAACCTGAGAAAACAAGGTGGAGACATATTAGATAAAAATTTAAAAACAGACCTCAAAAAAATGATGGACCATGCACATTTTATGAATCAGGCTTTAAAAGAAGCATTGCGCGCATTTGAAGCCGATGAAATTCCTATTGGAGCGATAGTCGTAGCCAAAAATCAAATTATAGCTAGAGGTTATAATCAAACTCAAATGCTCAACGATAGCACGGCTCATGCGGAAATCATTGCATTGACAAGTGCTTTTTCATTTATGAATTCAAAATATTTGAAAGAATGTACCCTTTATGTTACGATTGAACCTTGTGCTATGTGTGCAGGCGCTTTGCGTTGGTCGCAAATTGGGACCATAGTCTATGGCGCCAAAGAAGATAAATGTGGATTTTCGCTATACACCCCATCGCTTTTACATCCAAAAACCGAAGTGATAGGTGGCATAGAAGAATTAGCATGTAAATCGTTGATGCAAGAGTTTTTTGCCAAAAAACGAAAATAATTTTTAGGCATTCCTAAAAATATTTTTAGCTTTGCATAAAAATTGTGCAAATTGCGAGATAAGTATGTCTAAATTAATGCGTTATTTTGGTCCGGGATTTCTAGTAGCAGTAGGCTATATGGATCCAGGCAATTGGGCTACGGACATTGCTGGTGGTAGCAAATTTGAATATCAGCTCCTTTTTGTCATTTTAATTTCAAATATTTTCGCTATTTTTTTGCAACATGCGGCCATTCGACTAGGCATTGTTACAGGGCTGGATTTAGCGGAAGCTTCCAAAAGATATTATTCAAGACCTGTAAATTTCATTTTATGGATTTTGGCAGAAATAGGCATTATTGCTATGGATTTGGCGGAGGTTTTGGGAAGTGCTATTGCGCTCAAGCTCCTTTTTGGGATACCGCTACAATGGGGCGTTTTAATAACTGCAATCGATATTTTACTGATTCTTTTTTTATTTGATAAATATTACAAATGGCTTGAATATTTTGTAGCAGGTTTGATAGCTATTATTTTTATATGCTTTTCGGTAGAATTATTTTTGGCTAAACCTATTTTTTCAAATATAATCCAAGGATTTATTCCTTCAAGTTACTTGATATTGGATAGTGAAATGCGTTGGATTGCGATTGGAATATTGGGTGCAACGGTAATGCCACATAATTTATACTTACATTCGTCGCTTGTCAAAAAAAATCATGCAAAAGAAGACAAATCCAAATCTATTTTCTATAGCACAATTGATAGTACCTTGTCCTTAAGTATAGCATTTTTTATCAATGCGAGTATTTTGATATTGGCGGCGGCTACATTTTACAAAAATGGAATGCATCAAGTAGTGGATATTATGGATGCGCATAAATTGCTCAATCCATTGTTGGGCGTGGGATTTGCAAGTATTCTTTTTGCGGTTGCGCTTTTGGCAAGTGGTCAAAATGCGACTATTACGGGTACGATGGCTGGTCAAATAGTTATGGAAGGCTTTGTAAATTTAAAAATCAAACCGTGGCTACGTAGATTGATAACTCGAAGTTTGGCTATTTTACCTTCTTGGGGGATTCTTCATTTTTTTGGGGAAGAGAATACAATGGACATACTGGTTTTCAGTCAAGTGGTGCTGAGTTTGCAATTGGGTTTTGCGGTATTCCCACTCGTATATTTCACTTCCAATAGAGTTATTATGGGGAAACATGTAAATCCTATTTGGCTCAAAGCCACGCTCTATGCTATTGCATTGATTATTCTATTTTTCAATCTTTGTTTATTCCTATAATCCTTTGATATCGAATGCATCGCGAAGTCCATTTCCAAAAGCATTAAACGCAAAAACAGCCATAGAAATACACAACCCTGGAAAAATAGATAAATAAGATAAATCCGAGCCTATATAAGCAAAATATTCTCGCATCATACTTCCCCAAGAAGGCGTTGGTGGTTGAACCCCTAGCCCCAAATAGCTCAGCCCCGATTCAAGCAAAATAGCCGTAGCAAAATTTGAAGACGTAATCACAACAAGCGTAGTAAAAGTATTGGGCAAAATATGCTTAAAAATTATTCTAAAATCTGAAAAACCTAGAGATTGCGTTGCTTCTACAAAAGACTTTTGTTTAATTTGCATAAATTGACCTCGAATAAGACGTGCCGTATCCACCCACATGGTGAGCCCCACTGCCACAAACACGATTATATATTGATGCTTGCTCTCCGATGGAAATGCAACGAGCAAAGCCATAGACAACAATACTGTGGGAATAGACCAAAACACATTGATAATCCATATAATAGCCCTATCTATCCATCCCCCATAATACCCCGAAAGCATCCCCAAAACCACACCGATAAGCAATGATATAATGACCGCAATAAAACCCACGGAAAGCGAAATTCGTGCACCTAGAATCAAGCGGCTATAGACATCTCTTCCCAAACTATCCGTACCCAGCCAAAAAGTTCGCTTTTTAATTTTTGATACAACAATCTTTTCTAATGCTTGATGATTATTAATCTCATCTTTCGTTAAAATTTTGGACAACGGCTCAGATTTCCATACATGAAATTTATTTTGATAGAAAAACAAGTCTGAAGATACATAAAAACTATCCGCAAGCCAAATTGAACTTTCGGGATTTTCAGTTCCAAAAAAATATTCCGAAAATGAATGCGTATTCGAGGATTCTAAAGCAATATAATTCATTGAAAATCCAGGATTTTTGAGTTTTATGTCAATCCTTTGCGAATTAGCATCTTTTGTATTTTCGGGAATAAGCATATAACCATAAAGACAGACAACGAAAAGCATAAAAATAACGCCCAATCCAAGTACTGCCAATTTATTTTTTTTAAATCGCTTATACTCTTTTGAAGAGAAAAAATCGTATATTTTTGATGTCATTATGTTGAATAAAAGCAACTTTTATTGGCTTTTTGCAGTGCAATTTTACAAAAGAAAAATTAGTTTTAACAGATATTTTTAAAAATAAGTTGTAAATTATAAAAAATATACTAATTTTGACACTTTAATCAAATCTTAAAAGTCTTCAAAAGATATGAAGTACACATTAAGCATATTATTTGCAACGAGTTTCATTTTGTCTATAGCACAAAATCCTTTAAAGACGGCTTTAAAGGGCAATACACAATCTGCATTTTATAATAAAACACAATATCAAATAAGTAGCGATAAGCGCGAACCAGTGTATGTGGGGGATTTGGTAGATAATAGACCCAATAATTGGAACAAGCAAATCAATGATTCTATCAAAGTAGAATTGATACGAGACTTTTGGACTTTTCCATACAAACACAATTTTAGAGAAAAAATCAATCAAGATTTTCAAAATTTCAAATACACGTTGTTGCCTACCAAAGCCGGTGCCATTTATGTGCTTAGTCCTTCAGTTGAGGTACATTATCCCAATTTTATCTACGACCCAAAAGGATACAGAATTTATACACGTTTAAACATGAAATTGGTTAAAGATAATAATACTGTTTTGGAAAAAGCGTATGACGATTTTTATTTTTTCACAAAAGGCGAAACGGATTGGCAAGACAATTATACCACCGATTATTTGGAAGGGACTAACTATGCTATGTGGATAGGTATGCGTAGAGCGTTGGACAAATTTTACAAAGATTTTGACGCCATCCTAGATGGTAGAGAAGTTACTCCAGGTACTTTGCCATTAAAAGTAGATGCTATTGCTTCTAATATCGCTAAAGATGAATCGTTGAATAAACAACAAAAACCCTATTCTACTGTAAAAGAAGATGATAAATACAAGCCTGCAAAAACAGAGAGTACCACTACAGAATATGCTAATAATACCGTAAAAGTAGAGCCAAAAGTAGCTACTCCTTCAGCTCCAGCTGTAGCCGTTCAAAAACCAGTTGAAGAAAAACCAAAAGAAGATTTCAAAAAACCAGAGCCACCGGTTGCAAACAACAAAGAATTAGACAATGCCATGTCTGTATTGGGCGTAAAGGCTACTGCTAATCCTCCTTTGGACGCTAAAACAGAAGCTGATAGAAAGGCATCCATGGAATTGGCTATTAAAAAATCAAAAGATGGCGACAAGAAAAAAATAATGGATAGTATCCAATCCATCAAAGAGAAAGAAGCACAGATAGCCAAAGAAAAAGCTCAAAAAGAAAAAAATCAAACGGCTTCTTTGACCAAAGCTCAAAAAGACAAATTAGACACTATTAAAAATGTTAATTTATTGGCATTAAAAGATAAAGAAAATAAAAAGAGAGTAGAGGATTCAATCAAAAAAGCGCAGGTAAATAAAACCATGGAATTAGCTAAGCTTGAAAAAGAAAAGGCTAAAGCTAAATTGAGCCAGAATACAAAACCTGCTACAATAAATAACAATACAAATAATGAAGAATTGGCAGCTCTTGACAAAAAAATTAAAGAAAAAGAAGCTATCAAAGCAGAGTTGGCTAAAGAAGCTCAATTAGCTAAAGAGCGAAGAGAAAAAGAAACTCAAACCTCAAAAGAAAAAGCAAACAAAGAAATATTGATGGCTAAAGATAACGAGGCTAAAGCTCAAAAAGAAAAACTTGAAAAAGAGTCAAGATTAGCAAAAGAAAAAGCTCAAAAAGAAATTGCTGCAAAAATAAATACACCTGCAAAAGCTGACACTTCAGCTAATACAATGCCAAAAGATGAGTTACCTGCTTTGACCATTCAGAAACCGAGCATGGAAACGCCCAGTGTAGATCGTGAAATAGCAAAAATAAAAAATAGTGCAAGAAGCATGGATCCTCTTGCTAGAATTGATAAATCCTCTCCAGCGGTGAGCAAAATAGATGTAGAAAAAACACCTGTAAAAACCGAAGAAAAACCTGCTACGACACCTGAAGTAAAAGAGGTGAAGAAAGAAGAAGTTGCTAAAGTGAAGGCTAATGAAGCATCTAAAACTCAAATTGCTAAAGTAGATGTTCCGGTAAAAGTGGAACCTATACTTGGTAAAGAAACGTCTTTATTACCTAAACCTAAATTAGATAAAGAATATACAA
>JBIILY010000298.1:0-6417 GCA_044338225.1 Chitinophagales bacterium | reverse complement strand
GATTACAGGTGTTGCAAAAAATACTTCTGTAACAATTACAGCATCAAATGGCTCAGGTTGTACTACTTCAGCTATCGTGACTACACCTAATTCAGATTGTCCTTCTTCTTGTGTATTGCCTCAATTACAGGCTGGAACAGGTGTTTGTAATGGCTCTACTTGGCAGTTTAGTTTTATAGAATCTACAGGTGCATCAATTTCGGCATCTTCTGGAACTGTTTCTGGAAATAAAGTAACAGGAATTGCAGTTGGAACCAATGTAGAAATAACAGCTACTTCTGCTACAGGAAATTGTGTTTCAAAAATAACGGTAAATAGTCCGGCTACATGTAATGATCCTTGTTCTAGTCCATTAGTATCCGTTGGTGGGACTAATTGTAAAGCCGATGGATCTGCTTTTTATTCTGTTAGTTTCTTAAAATTAAATAGCAGTGTCAATGTCACCGCTTCAGCTGGAACCGTTTCGGGTGATAGCGTAATTAATATACCAAGTGGAACAAATGTAGTAATTTCTGCTACATTATCAGGATGTAAAGACACGACTAAATTGACCGTATCTTCTAAAACGTGCCCTACATGTACAAAACCTTCTATTACAGCTGGTAATGTGAATTGTAGTGGCTCAACTTATACATTAAATTTCTTATCAAATGCTACAAACGGAGTTACTTCTTCAGAAGGCACTGTAAGTGGAAATGCTGTTACAGGAATTTTGAAAAATAGAACAGTTACATTAACGGCTTCAAACGGAACAGGTTGTACAAATTCAATCTCTGTTTCAACACCCAATGTAGATTGTCCTTCTTCTTGTGTTACGCCACAATTAACTGCAGGTAGCGGTATTTGTAATGGTACAACATGGGATGTAAGTTTTGTAGAATCTACAGGTGCTAACATTATAGTAAGTGCGGGTACTAAAGGAAATAATAAAGTTACAGGTATTTCAGTAGGTACTAATTTGACTATTACTGCAATTAACGGTTCTTGTGCTACTACGATTACCATTAATTCGCCTACGGGATGTTCAAATCCATGTTCAAATCCATTAGCGTCTATTGGTGGAAGTCTTTGTAAAACAGATGGAAGCGCATTCTATACGGCTTATTTTACAAAATTAGACAATACCGTTTCTGTAACAGCATCTACTGGTAATGTTTCTGGAGATAGTGTTGTAAATATTCCTAGTGGTACCGATGTTACAATTACGGCGTCTAGACCAGGTTGTTCTGTTAATACTGTTGTGAAAGTACCTGCTAGACAATGTCCTTCTTGTACAAAACCTTCTTTGACAGTAGGAAATCTTTCTTGTAATGGTACATCTTATAATATTGATTATATGACCGATGCTATTAATGGTGTTTCTTCTAGTTTGGGTACGATCGGAAACACTTCCGTATCGGGAATTTCTAAAAATGCTACCGTTACAATCACTGCTTCAAATGGTGCAGGATGTTCTACTTCAGCGTCAATAACTACTCCTAATGCAGATTGTCCTACGGCATGTACGTTGCCAAAATTAACAGTAGGAAATGGTGTATGTAATGGTACAACTTGGCAAGCGAGTTTCACCGAAACTACAGGTGCAACTATTTCTACAAATGCAGGTACTATTAGTGGAAACAAAGTTATCAATATACCAGTAGGTACAAACTTAAGTATTATTGCTACCAATGGTACTTGTATATCTACAATTACAACGACTAGTCCTTCTTCATGTTCTACTACTACGGATTCATGTAATGTTCCTTTAGTATCTATTGGAGGAAGTAATTGTAAGTCTGACGGAAGTGCATTCTATACAGTATATTATACAAAATTAAATAATAGAGTATCTATTACTTCAACGGCAGGTACTGTTAATAATGATAGCATTACCGATATCCCAAGTGGAACTAATGCTACAATTACAGCTACTTTAAGCGGTTGTGCAAATCAAACAAAAGTAACCGTATCTTCAAAACAATGTCCTTCTTGCGTAAAACCAACGTTGACTGCAGGAAACATTAATTGTAATGGTACTAATTATATGATTAATTTCCAAAGCAATGCTACAAATGGAGTTTCTTCTTCATTAGGTACGGTTTCTGGAAATACAATAACAGGTGTTAGTAAAAGTTCAAATGTTGTTATCACAGCATCAAATGGTCCAGGTTGTACTACTAGTACTACCGTTTCTACACCTAATTTAAATTGTCCTACAGCATGCGTTTTACCTCAATTGATGGTTGGGAATGCTGTTTGTAATGGAACTTCATGGGAATTTAGCTTTAATGAAACGACAGGTGCTACAATTCAAACGACTTCTGGAACAATTTCTGGAAACAAAGTTACAGGAATAACTGTAGGAACTAATGTTGCAATTATTGCAGTGAATGGTACATGTATCAGTACCGTTACTGTTACAAGTCCTTCTTCTTGTGGAGGCGATCCTTGTGCTAATCCTTTAGTTTCTATAGGAGGAACTAATTGTAAATCTAATGGTTCTAATTTTTATTCGGTATATTTTACAAAAGCTGGAAGCTCTGTAGTCGTTAAATCTTCTGCTGGAACAGTTTCTGGAGATAGTGTTATTGATGTGCCAAGTGGAACTAATGTTGTTGTCTCAGCTACTTTATCTGGTTGTAAAGATACTACAAAAGTTACTGTATCTGGAAGACAATGCCCTACGTGTATCAGACCTACTTTGACTGCGGGAAATATTTCTTGTGTAGGTTCTTCTTATACAATTGATTTTTCTAGCAATGCCACAAATGGTGTGTCTGCTAGTACAGGTGTTATAGGTACTAATAAAATTACAGGTGTAGCTAAAAATGCATCAGTGACATTAATAGCTACTAACGGTTCTGGATGTAATACTTCTACAACTGTTACTACTCCAAATCTTGATTGTCCTTCAGCATGTACTTTACCTCAGTTGACCGCTGGAAATGGTATTTGTAATGGTTCAAATTGGGAATTTAGTTTTTCTGAATTGACGGGTGCTTCAATCTCAACAAATTTTGGAACAATTAGTGGTAATAAAGTGATAAATATACCAATAAATTCTGATGTAACGATTACAGCTACTAATGGAAGTTGTGTAAGTAACATAACAGTAGTTAGACCTGTATCTTGTATCGATCCTTGTGCAAGCCCATTAATTTCAATTGGAGGATCTAATTGTAAAAATGATGGTTCTGCTTTTTATACCGTTTATATTTCTAAATTAAATAGTAGTGTAAGTATTGCTACTTCTGCCGGAACAGTTTCTGGCGATAGTATCGTTAATATTCCAAGTGGATCTTCTGTTTCTATCACGGGAACATTAGCGGGTTGTGGTACTTCTACAAATATATCTCTACCAGCAAGACAATGTCCTTCTTGTTTAAAACCATCTTTAACCGCTGGAAATATAAGTTGTAATGGTTCATCTTATGCAATTAGCTTTGCTTCAAACGCATCAGGTGGTGTTACTACAAACCTTGGTTCAGTAGGAACAAACAGTATTACAGGAATTGCAAAAAATTCAAATGTTGTTATTACAGCTTCTAATGGTTCGGGCTGTACTACTACTGCTACGGTTTCTACTCCTAATACGGATTGTCCTACTTCATGTGTATTGCCTCAATTGACTGTAGGAACAGGTGTTTGTAATGGTTCAAATTATGAAGTAAGTTTTATAGAAAATACAGGAGCTACGCTTTCTACTTCGGCTGGAACAATCTCTGGCAATAAAGTGATTAATATTCCTGTAGGAACTAATGTTGTAGTAACAGCTACTTCTTCAGGAGCCGCTTGTACTACTTCCGTTACAGCTTCTTCTCCTGCTAGATGTGGAACCGATACATGTTCAAATCCATTAATTTCTTTTGGAGGAACTAAATGTAAAACAGATGGTTCTGCTTTCTATACAGTATTTTTCTCAAGATTAAATAGTAGAGTAGTAGTAACTGCTTCTGCGGGTACAGTATCAGGCGATAGCGTTGTAAGTGTTCCAAGTGGTACAAATATTACATTGTCAGCTACCTTGAATGGCTGTGGTACGTCTACTTCTATAAATGTATCGGCAAAACAATGCCCTACATGTGTTAAACCAACTTTAACTGCTGGAAATATCAGTTGTGATGGTACTAATTATATGATTAATTTTTCTAGTAATGCTTCAGTAGGAGTAACTGCTTCTACGGGAACTATTTCGGGAAATACAATTTCAAATATTTCTAAAAATTCTAATGTAGTAATTACGGCTTCAAATGGTTCGGGTTGTTCAACATCTACATCGGTTTCTACTCCAAATGTTGATTGTCCATCAGCCTGTGTTTTACCTCAGTTAACTGCAGGAAATGGAATATGTAATGGAACTACTTGGGATTTAAGCTTTACAGAATCTACAGGTGCATCGGTAACAATAAGTGCTGGTACAATTTCTGGAAATAAAATTACAGGAATTGCTGTGGGTACAAATGTTACCTTAACCGCTTCTAATGGTACTTGTATCAGTACAATTACTATTAATAGTCCAACTTCTTGTTCAGATCCTTGTTCTAATCCTTTGCTTTCAGTTTCGGGTACAAAATGTAAAACCGACGGGTCTTCTTCATATACAATTTATTTTACCAAAGCAAGTTCATCTGTGTCTGTAACTACTTCGGCAGGAACTGTATCGGGAGATAGTATTGTGAATGTGCCTAGTTCTTCTAGCCCTACCATTACAGCTACTTTGAGTGGTTGTGGAACTTCTACTTCAATTGTAGTTCCTGCTAAACAATGTCCTACTTGTATCAAGCCTGCTTTGTCTGCTGGAGATATTTCTTGTAACGGAACATCTTATACAATGAATTTCTTTACAAATGCTACAAATGGGGTTACTTCTAGTAATGGTACTGTTTCTGGAAACTCAATTACAAATGTAGATAAAAATTCTTCTGTAACAATTATTGCTTCTAATGGTGCGGGTTGTACGTCTACTACTACGGTTAGAACTCCTAATCTAGATTGTCCTACTGCATGTGTATTGCCAAAATTAACGGCAGGTAACAGTATTTGTACAGGTAGTACGTGGGAATTTAGTTTTACAGAAATTACAAATGCAACAATAACAACTACTTCTGGAACTATTTCTGGAAATAAAGTTACAAATATTGGTAATAATACCGATGTAACAATTACAGCTACCAATGGATCTTGTATTAGTTCTATAGTAGTGGTAAGACCAGCTTCTTGCAACGATCCTTGCTCTAATTCATTAGTTTCAATTGGAGGAAGCGTTTGTAGAAAAGACGGCGGCGCATTCTATACGGTTTATTATTCAAAATTAAATTCAAATGTTACGGTTACATCTAACCTAGGTACAGTCATGACTGATAGTATCATAAATGTACCTAGCGGAAGTTCGGTTACCGTTACGGCTAAACTTACAGGTTGTTCAAATTCAACAATCGTGACAGTTCCTGCAAAACAATGCCCTACATGTGTTAAACCTACTTTAACTATTGGTAAAATGGCTTGTTCGGGTACTACTTATAATATTGAATTTGTTTCAAATGCTTTAAATGGTGTTAGTGTAAGTTCAGGTACTATTTCGGGAAATACCATTACAGGAGTATTGAAAAATACGACAGTAACCGTTACAGCATCTAATGGAACGGGATGTACTACTTCTATGACAACTACAACGCCAAATATAGATTGTCCTACTGCTTGTGTTATGCCTAATTTAACTTTAGGCAATGGATTGTGTAATGGTTCTACTTGGGAAGCAAGCTTTACCGAATCTACGGGTGCTACTATCTCTCCAAGTGCTGGGACTAGAAGTGGCAATAAAATAATTAATATTCCAATTGGAACTAATTTAACAATTACCGCTTCAAATGGATCTTGTGTATCTACTATTGGGGCTAATTCACCCACTAATTGTTCGGATCCTTGTTCAAATCCACTTGTTTCAATTTCAGGTACAAAATGTAATCCTGATGGAACGGCTACTTATACTGCATATTTTACAAAATTAAATAATAATGTAATTGTAAGTACAACAGCAGGAACGATTTCGGGAGATAGTATTATCAATATCCCTAGTACTAGTTCCGTTAAAATTTCAGCTTCGCTTGCTGGTTGTAGTTCTGCTACAGAAGTTACCTTGCCAGCACAAAACTGTCCATCTTGTGTAAAACCATTATTGACTGCTGGAAATATATCTTGTAACGGAAACTATGTAATCAATTTCTTGTCAAATGCTACTGGTGGAGTTACGTCTTCAGTAGGAACTATTTCGGGAAATACCATTACAGGTGTTCCAAAAAATACTACAGTAACTATTACTGCTTCAAATGGAACAGGTTGTACTACAAAAACAACGGTTTCTACACCTAATGCAGATTGTCCTACTACATGCGTATTGCCTCAGTTAACTGCTGGAAATGGCGTTTGTAATGGTTC
>JBIILY010000061.1:0-6422 GCA_044338225.1 Chitinophagales bacterium | reverse complement strand
AGTTAACTGCTGGAAAT
This sequence comes from Chitinophagales bacterium, assembly GCA_044338225.1. GTDB lineage: Bacteria > Bacteroidota > Bacteroidia > Chitinophagales > JADJOU01 > CHPMRC01. Next base: position 6,405 of record JBIILY010000061.1, on the reverse strand, counting down.
GGGGTTTGTAATGGTTCAAATTGGGAAATTAGTTTTTCTGAATCTACAGGTGCTACTGTTTTTGCTAGTTCTGGAACTATCAGCGGAAATAAAGTAATTGATATCCCCGTAGGAACCAATGTGACTATATCAGCTATAAATGGAACTTGTAATACAAATGTAAATGTTACAAGTCCTACTTCATGCTCTTCTACTTCATGCGATAAACCATTGATTTCATTGGGTGGTACTAAGTGTAATGCCAATGGAACTAAAATGTATACAGCCTATTTTATAAAAACTTCTAGTAGTGTTGTCGTAACAGCTTCATTGGGTACCGTTTCTGGAGATAGCATTATCAATATTCCAAGCGATTCTTCGGTTGTAATTACGGCTTCTCTTACAGGATGTTCAAATTCTACAAAAGTAACAATGCCTTCACAAGTATGTTTGGCTTGTATTTCACCTATCTTGACAGTAGGAAGTGCAAGTTGTGCTAGTACAAGTTATGAAATTTCATTTACTTCAAATGCTACTAGTGGTGTAACCACATCGGCTGGTACTATCAGTGGAAATAAAATAATAAATGTACCTAAAAATACAAATGTAACTATTACTGCTTCTAATGCAGCAAGTTGTGCTACTGTTTCAAAAGTAGCTATTCCAAATGCTGATTGTCCATCTACTGCTACTTGTGTTACACCAAAATTAGTTGTTGGAAATGGTGTTTGTAATGGTACAGAATGGGCGTTAAGTTTTGTAGAAACAACGGGTGCTAGTATATTTGCTTCTTCTGGAACAGTAGTTGGAAATAAAGTTACAGGTCTTACTGTTGGCTCTAATGTTACTATTACAGCAGTGAATGGTACATGTGTTGCAAATATTACAATCAATAGTCCTGCGTCTTGTTCTGGAAATGCTTGTGACAAGCCATTGATTTCCTTAGGTGGAACTAGATGCAATACTTCAGGTACTAAAACATATACTGCATACTTTACAAGATCGTCATCAAGTGTTGTTGTAACTACTACAGCTGGTACTGTTATGTCAGGTGATAGTATTATCAATATCCCTAATGATTCATTACCTACGATTACAGCTACATTGTCAGGATGTGCTACAGCTGCAAAAGTTAAATTATCAGCTAATGAGTGTAATGCTTGTGTAGCTCCTGTATTGACAGTAAGTAATGCTTCTTGTAATGGTTCAAGTTTTGAATTTACATTTATTACAAATTCTACTAATGTAACTTCATCTGCAGGTACAGTAAGTGGATCTAAAGTAATAAACGCACCTAAAAATACTTCAATCACAATATCAGCTACTAATGGATCATGTATTACTACAGCAAAAGTATTGACACCTAATTCAGATTGTCCTAGTTCAGCATCTTGTGTTACACCTATATTAACAGTTGGTAATGGAATTTGTAATGGTACAAATTGGGAGTTTGGTTTTGTAGAAATTACGGGTGCTACAATAGTACCAAGTTCTGGAACAATGAGTGGGAATAAAGTTACAGGTATCCCTGTTGGAACAGATGTGACATTAACCGCTGTAAATGGAAGTTGTGTTTCTAGTGTAGTTGCTGTGAGTCCTTCTTCTTGTTCTGGAAATACTTGTGATAAACCTTTGGTTTCTATTGGAGGAACGAAATGTAGTGTCGATGGTACAAAAACATATGTAGCTTATTTTACAAAATCTTCTAATAGTGTTGTTGTATCTTCATCTGTTGGTTTTGTAACGGGTGATAGCATTATTAATATTCCAAGTGATTCAACGCCAACAGTTACCGCTACTTTGACAGGTTGTAGTTCTGCTACGGTTGTTAAATTGCCATCAAAAGCATGTGCTGTGTGTATAGCTCCAGTTCTTACTGTTGGAAGTGCTATATGTTCAGGTTCTAGCTATGAATTTACATTTACTTCAAATGCTTCTCAGGGGATAACAACAACTGCAGGTACAGTGAGTGGGGATAAAGTAATAGGTGTTCCTAAAAATATAGCTGTTACGATTACTGCTTCAAATGGAACAGGTTGTTCTACGGTACTAAAAGTAAATACGCCAAATACAGATTGCCCTAATAATTCTACAGCTTGTGTTACTCCTAAACTTGTAGCAGGAAATGGTGTTTGTAATGGATCTACATGGGAATTTAGTTTTACCGAAATAACAGGTGCTTTAATTTCGGTTTCTTCTGGAACTATTTCTGGAAATAAAGTCATTGGAATTGCCGTAGGAACTAATGTAACTATTATTGCTTCAAATAATCCTACTTGTGTGGTTTCGTTAAATGTTTCAAGTCCTGCAAACTGTTCTTCTACAGATCCTTGTGAAAAACAATTGATTTCAATTGGAGGTACAAAATGTAATGCTACAGGTACTGCATATTCAATATTCTTTACAAAATCAAGTGCTTCTGTAGTTGTTACTTCTAAGTTTGGAACGGTATCTGGAGATAGCATTATCAATATTCCTAATGGCAAAATTGATACCGTTTTTGCTTCGTTACCAGGTTGTTCAAAATCAGTGGCAATACCTGTGAAATCTAAAGCTTGCTTAGGTTTTGAAGCTAATATAGATAACTCTAAAGTAACATCAGGCGGTTCAAAATCAATCAATGTATCTACAAATGATAATTTAACAGCTAGTTCAAATTACAAATTTAAAGTGGGAACTAATCCTAAGAAAGGAACTGTTGTCATTGATTCAGTAACAGGTATAGCTACTTACAAGTCTACAGATACTAGTTATAAGGGAATAGATTCATTCACTTACACCGTTACAGATCCTATTACGGGAGAGGTTAAAACAGCTATGGTCTATGTTACGGTAGGAAATCCAGATAATATTGATGTGGTAGTTCCTGAAGGAAATGGTAAAGAAGTAGATGGAGAAGATTATTCAGATAATAATTTAAGTATTAAAACTAAAAATTATACGGTAAATACTAATCCAAGTAATGGAACTATTTCGGATTTTGATCCTGCTACGGGTGCCTTTAAATATACGCCTACTCCGGGTAAATGTGGTAAAGATTCAACAAGAATTATGGTAGTTTATACTTATGCTGAAAGTGGAAAAACTGCAGATACATTCTTTTATATGGTTAGATTTAATGTGCCTTGCTCTTCAAATGATATTCCAAATTATATTACGCCAAATGGAGATGGAATTAATGATGCATTTGTAATACCAAACTTTGCTACAAAGTACAGAAATGCTAAATTAATGATATACAATAGATGGGGAAATGTCGTATGGAGAAGTTATGGTTCATATCAAAATAACTGGTCAGGTTCGCATTATGATGGTCAACCATTACCTGATGGAGTATATTATTATATGATAGAAAATAAAGATGATAAAGAATTAGTACAGCCAATTACTGGATTTATCCAAATTGGAAGAGATTAATATTAACTTAAATTTTTAAAAATTAAAAAAATAGCGATTGTAGCAATACAATCGCTATTTTTTTGTTATCATAGAACAGAGGTATTATTAAAATAAGAAGATTTTGTGTTTTTGAAAATTTATTTATATCTTTGCAAAAGCGGTAGTTTGCTACATTTGTTAAAAAAAACGGTAATATGAAGACTTTATTTTTATTTTTTTTAATCGGATCTTTTTCTTTGTTTGGGCAAAGTGAAATTCCTTTTTCTTGGAAATTTGATAATAAAGATGATCAAATCGTAGTCCATAATCTAATTACGGACAGTTTTGCAGTCCAAAAAGCTTTATCAAATGATTCAAAAGGTAAATATGCTGTAGCTATTAATGAAAAATTGACAATAGATAAACATAATTTTTTTTTAGCCCATTTGTCTTCCAAAGGGGATAAAGTTTATCAATATAGATTAGTGTCATCTGATATGAAGGGCTTTATGCTTACACTTAAGTTTTCAGATATTGGATATTCAAAAATTTGGTTTTATAATAAAGATCGTTCTAAATATTTTGGCCCTTTTTCAAAAAATGATTTACAATTTGATTCTACCATTTTATCGCCTATCTTATCGGGAAATGATTGGATTGTAGAAGTTCTTCAGCCAAGTGATGATAATACGGCGCTTTTTTCAATTGAAAATATAAGTGCTTTTTTTAGAGGTGTTAAATCTTCTGCAGGGTTTGGGACATCAGACGATTGTATGGTCAATGTAAATTGTAATGAAAGTGTTAATTACAAAAAAATCATTTCTTCAACAGTAAAAATGATTGTTACATCGGGATCGGTTTCTTATTTCTGTACGGGAAATGTAATTAATAATACAAAATTAGACGGTACGCCGTATGTTTTAACGGCTAATCATTGTAGCTTAAATTCCTCTGCTTCGGATTATCCAAATTGGGTTTTTATCTTTAGTTATGAATTTCCAGCTTGCGCCAATTTATCCGTTGAGCCAATTGTAAAACAATTAAAAGGATGTACTTCCATAGCTAAAACTGGTTCAGATGGGGGAGATGTATCTTCCGATTTTTTATTATTAAAAATTAATGCCAATATCCCAGATGCTTGGAATGTAAATTATATAGGTTGGGATAGATCAGGAAATTCTACTAACTCTGGAGTCTGTATGCATCATCCCGATGGAGATGTAAAAAAAATATCCTCATTTAACACCGCACCTACCATTTCTAGCTATGGTAGAATTACCGCTAATACGCACTTTAGAGTTTTTTGGGCGAGTACACAGTCTGGAAAAGGAGTGACACAAGGCGGTTCTTCAGGTTCGGGACTTATAAATAGTTCGGGGCTTTTAATTGGAACATTAACGGGGGGCGGTTCATCGTGTATAGATAATAGTTTGTCGGATTTTTATGGAAGATTTTCAATGCATTGGGATCAATATGGAACACAAAGTTATAAAAGGTTGAAACCATGGCTCGATCCTATTAGCTCCGGTGTTACATCTCTTGGATCTATTAATAAATCGTCTATTTCCATTGTGTCGAATAATGATGAATCCGATATTATGGTGCAATATAATAATAATGAATTGATTGTTGATTCAAAATTTAAAACCGTTTCTGTATCAATATATAATGCTACAGGGCAATTGATAGAAAGTAATAATTATCCTCAAGGAAAAAATGTATTATCTACGAATCTTTTATCAAAAGGTATTTATTTTGCAAATATAGTTTCAATAAATAACTCAAAATCATATAAGTTTGTCGTTCAATAATTCATTTTTATTTTGAGTAACGCCTCGCTTTATCTAATTCCTGTTCCTATTTCAGAGAAAAATTCGTTTATTTCAGATGAAGTAAAAGAAATTTTGCCTACTATTTCTCATTTTGTAGTAGAAAATTTAAAAATGGCTCGAAGAGCTTTGCGTTCATTGGGATATAAAAAAGATTTTGATACAGAAGTTTCTTTTTTTGAATGGGACAAACATACCGATAATCAGTCTTTGAAAGAGTTGGAAAATTGGATGATGGAAGGAAAAATAATAGGTGTGCTATCCGATGCGGGTTTGCCATGTATCGCCGATCCTGGCAACAGAGTTGTGGCATTGGCTCATCAATTGCATGTCGATGTTCGACCACTTTCTGGGCCTTCTAGTATCATATTGGCGCTTATAGCGTCTGGGTTTAATGGACAAAATTTTGCATTCCATGGGTACCTTCCAATAGATAAAGGGCAACGAATAGCTCGGTTGAAACAATTAGAGTCGATGGCATCGGCAGGACAAACTCAAATTTTCATGGAAACGCCCTATCGAAATGAAAGCCTTTGGGTAGATTTATTAGCCAATCTAAATGAAAAAATATTGTTGAGTGTAGCTGCGGATATTTTAGGTGAAAAACAATTTATAAAGACAAGGTCAATCAAAGAATGGAAAGTATCCAAAGAAGTCTCATTTCATAAAGTGCCAGCTGTTTTTTGTATTTATCGATAAATATAGATCAATCATATAATTGTAGTATATTTGTATCATAAATCATATTTAAATTATCACAAAATGAAAGGTTTAATTGCATTTTTTCTTTTGATTTTAGGGAACTTACATGCTCAAAAAAGTACGATTATTATCAAAAGTTCTGTCGCTAATTTTAAAATTTTGGTAGATAAATATCCGCAATCTACTGCTTATGGTAATTATTTTGTATACACGGGACAATTTCCAAAAGAAAAAGCTATAGAATTGGATGTGCTTAAATATACTCAAAATATCATTATTCCCTTTGATAAAATCACCAAGAATAAGACATATTTTGAACTGAAAAAAAGTAAAAAAGATTCACTTTTTATAGTAGAAATGAGTCCTTTTGTGTCAAATTATGTGCCATTTTATGTGGCATATCGAACCAAACCGGCTCCCATTATTTTAGACTCTTCTAAAATGGCTAAATCTTGTAAAATGTCCGATAAAGAAGTAGTCGTTTTCGGTTCAAATTTTAATTTGTTAAAGACGGAAA
>JBIILY010000060.1:0-6434 GCA_044338225.1 Chitinophagales bacterium | reverse complement strand
TTTGTCAGGATTTTTTTGGGTTATTTCTTCAGCGGCTTCTTTAGCTATTTTGGCAGAGAAAAAATTGATGTCATATACCGCAGATTCGAGTGCATAGTCTGCTTGAGAAATTACATTGGCACTAAACGTATTCGTCTCGAGTATATCGGCACCTGCCTCTAAATATTCTAGATGAATGGCTTTGATAATATCAGGACGAGTGATAGATAATAAATCGTTGTTCCCTTTGAGAGGATGGCTATGTCCTTCAAATCGGGTGCCTCTAAAATCTTCTTCGGTCAGCGTGTATTTTTGAATCATGGTACCCATAGCACCATCCAATATCATTATTTTTTCTTTTAGCAATTGCTCAATCTTCATTTCAAATAGGAATTAATTATAGAAATAGGTTTTTTCAAAATATTTTTTATCTTTGATATACAGCGGAATGGTAAAGGTAAATTTAGGGCCAAAATAGCGATACGTAGCCTTTTTGTCTGCAATAGATGTATTGGTTTTTACATCCCATGTATTCATACTCTTTACAAATGCAATAGTATGTTCTAGCCCAAAAGTAATATTGATAAGCTTGTCACGCGAAAAATAGGTGTATCCAATAAATTGACTCAACGAAAGTCCTGCCATGGATTGATTGTATAGCCCTGCATAGTTATCATTGAGTTGTGGAACTATGTTTCCGTCTATGGTTGTGATGGTTTTTTGTGATAAATAGCCTATGCCTGCTTTAACGTGAAGACCACTTATTTTTGATTTAGGGAAAATAGGAATTATTTTACCAATTTCTACATTGAAAGTGCCTATTCTTCCTTCCAATGAAGGCTGTTCAATTGAAGCATTTTTACCAATCACAAATCCATTAGAGACCATATCGCCTAGCAATGTGAAGTCTTTTGGCTGTGCCCCAAATCCAAACCCACCACCCAATCCAATGGTCCAGTTTGATTTGGTTTTATATGAAACGTGCATGTCAGCTTTGCTATGAACGCCGTATAATGCAGTATTGTCTCCCATAGGATATTGAAACGCAAAACTAGGCGAAAACATAATGATAACTGGGTTTTCTACTTTGGTCTTTTCTTGAGCTTGTAAAGCTAGAAAAGAAACAAAAATCAAAAAACAAAACAAAATACGCTTCATACAATCCTATTTTAGGGGTCAATTCGAGCCTTATATCAAGACCCGATTAGAATGACAAAGATATTGAATTTAAAAAAAATATGTATATTTGTTTTTTAATTCAAATTTGTATGCTAAACTTAGAAAAATTCACAAACGAGAACCAGGATCCAATTGCTATAGAGAAATTGGCAAAAAAACTCAATGATCTCATGACTCCCGGCGAAGAGCTAGAGTATATTGCGGTTCAAAAAAAACCTGCTGTGAATATTTCTCCAGATGGCGTAGCGATTACGAATAAAAGACTTATTTTTTGTCGTCAAAAAAACCTGGGTCTTTCCATGGATTTTGAAGATTTCTTTTGGAAAAATGTTTTTTCATGTTCTATGAAAGAAAGCCTTTTGGGCGCTGAATTTTTTGCAAAAACCGTGGATAATAGAGATTTTTCGATAGATTATTTGCCCAAAGCACAAGCGCGCAAACTCTATGCAATAGCTAATGAATATAAAGAAAATGCACGTCAGGAACCACATGCGTCAGCTCCCAAAATAGAATCTACACCAGCAGCACCAGAAGTTATAGCTTCGCCTATAATTGAAGAGCAAGACAAAGTAGCCGAAACACTTCAAAAACTCAAAAAATTATACGAAAGCGGATTGATTACTCAGCAAGAATTTGAGAACAAGAAGAACGAAATAATAAATAGTTTGTAAGAGAGTCTATTTCTTCGGCATCAGCACCAAAATTCCTTTTGAAAAATCAAGGTTTTCGCCTTGGGCTAGTTGCATGGCGCCTTTGTAGAGATTGTATACATGAAAAAAGAACAATCCTATCAAAAATATAAAATTTCCGAAGGGAAAAAATAGAGTCATCCCTGCAAAAATCAACAACCCAATGCCTATCATCACTTGAAAATTGAAACAAGCCGCTATAGTGGGATAATAATCTTCACGTTCTTTATAGCGCCATAAAAAATACAAGGAAGGCAAAATGAAAAAAAGCATAGAGGCGCAAAGCATTATAATTAAAGGCCTTGGAGCTTCTATAGGTACTTGACGAGAATTGAAAAATTGTTGTTCGATAGGGCTTTTTGCTTCAATATTATCTATTCTGGGGAACTCCTGGTTCAACGTCAATTTTTTTTTTAATCCCACGGCTGTCAAATCCATGCCCCCAAATGTACCGCTGCTCATCATGAGATACACGGGATTGTCTATATGAATGGATTCAAAATAAAGCTCTAGATCTTCTCGTGTGGTAAAATACTCAATATGGGTATTGCCAAAAGCTGAGATGATTTCTTCTTTTGAAAAAATTTGATTTCCTTTTTTTTCTACAACATCTTTGTCTATAAAGACCACTGCGTGTTTTGTATCTCCAAAAGCACCTTGGTATTGTGGAAGAAAAGATGCCGTGAGCGTACTGTAGGTATGCATTTCATAGCAGGCTATCAAGGTTTTTGAAGGATATTTTTCTGAAACAGCTTTTACCGTTGCAGTCAATTTGCTGGGCGAATGCGCAAAATCTTTGAATACGATTCGGCTTGGTTCGTCTACTAATTTTTCGAGTCTGCGTCCCGCACCGGTGAAGGATTGCATGGCAGTATAAAAGTCAGATTCACTCATGCCTAAGGACACACAGATATTTTTGGCTGCTTCTAAATTCTCCATATTATGCTTCCCAAAGAAATCAAAAGAATACGTCGCATCGTCTTTTTTTAGGATAAACTTATCTTCATCGGCAGTATATTCACTACTTTGATATGGGATTAGGGAAATATCGGAGCGAAGTCCATGAATGGTTTCTGCTATTTTGGGCGTATTGTAGTAGAATAGTGTAGCGCCCGATTCTAGACTTTTTACAAGTTTTTGAAATTGTTCAAAATAAATAGCCTCTGTCTTAAAAACATTGACATGATCCCATTCTATACCGCTCAAACAAGCTAAATTTCCTTTGTAATAGATAAATTTGGGCTCTTTGGTAAGGCTACTGGCTAGATATTCATCTCCTTCGAGAATAATAATAGGAGCATCGGAAATTTTGACACTGTGTTCAAATCCTTTGACACTACTTCCTACAAGATAGTCAAAATCCATGTTTTGATGACGAAGCGCATGCATTATCATCGAAGTAATCGTTGTTTTCCCATGACTTCCCGCTACTACTACTCTCGTTTTTTCTTTGGATTGTTCATAGATATATTCAGGGAAAGAGTAGACTTTGATGCCCAATTCCATAGATTTTGTCAATTCGATATTGTCAAATTTTGCATGCATTCCCAAGACAACTACTTCAATATCGGAAGTAATATTTTCGGCAAAAAAACCAATTTTAGTGGGTAAAATGCCTTCTTTTTCAAGATTGGATTTGGCGGGATCACTGATTACATCGTCCGAACCAGAAACCTGATGTCCTTTTTTTGAAAGCGTAATGGCTAGTTGGTGCATAATAGCACCGCCGATGGCAATAAAATGAATTCGCATACGATTAGGATTTCTAAAAATACAAAAATAGGGATTAAAAAATTGAAATTATGATATTATTGTCTTTTTGCATTTATTCAAAAAAATCCTTAGATTTATATTATCTTTGCGCTAAAATAAACAGATTTCTTGGAAGATATCATTCAGCTTTTACCCGATCATATTTCAAATAAAATTGCCGCAGGAGAGGTTATTCAAAGGCCTGCCAGCGCAGTCAAAGAATTGATTGAAAACAGCTTGGACGCAGGGGCCAAAAGCATCAAATTGCTTATAAAAGATAGTGGCAAAACGCTTCTACAGGTAATAGATGATGGCAAAGGCATGAGCCCTACCGATGCGCGTCTTTCGTTTGAAAAGCACGCTACTTCTAAAATAAAAAATGTAGAAGATATTTTTAAAATTCAGAGCAAGGGATTTAGAGGAGAAGCTTTGGCTTCAATTGCTGCTGTGGCTCAAGTAGAAATAAAAACACGTCGACCGATAGATGAAGTGGGTACACGCATCATCATTGAAGGAAGCAAGGTCATTTCACAAGAACCTGTTTCTATGCCGGTGGGTACGCATTTTTCAATGAAAAACTTGTTTTTTAATATTCCCGCACGTCGTAATTTCTTGAAAGCGGATAACGAGGAAATGCGTCAAATCATCATAGAATTTGACAGGCTAGCTTTGTCGCATTGCGATATTGAGTTTTCGTTGTATCACAATGATAGCGAGGTGTATAAACTGCTTCCGGCGCCACTTAGACAGCGTGTTGTTACCCTTTTTGGAAAAAATTATAATGAAAAATTGGTGAATATAGAAGAGGAAAGCACCGATATTTTGAAAATATATGGTTTTGTATCTAAGCCCGATGCCGCTAATAGCAAAACCAAAGGCAAACAGTACCTTTTTGTCAATAAACGATTTATAAAAAATAATTACATCCAACATGCTATTTATAGCGCATACAAGGATTTGATTGGTGAAAAAGAGTATCCTTTTTATGTTCTTTTTGTAGAAATTGACCCTGCCAAAATAGACGTGAATGTATCGCCTACCAAGCAAGAAATTAAATTTGAAGACGAACAGCTCATTTATCAATTTATCAATGCAGGCATTAGACGTAGTTTGATGCAATTCAATATTGCGCCTTCTATTGATTTTTCAGTAGACAGAGATTTGAGCCATTTTGATGCGATGATTAAGCCTATCAAACGAGAAGAATATATCACCGAAAATAAATCGTCTATTGCTATCAATCGCCCTAATTTTGCTTCGCCAAAAATAAATAATCAAGGGAATTGGGAGGAACTCTTCAAGCGTTCGGTAGATGAAATGAGGCACGAAAATGAGGAATCAATAAGTACTCCCAAGCTTTTTGAAGAAGAGATAAAAACGTTTGAAAAAACGGGCAAACCTTTTCAGCTCAATAATAAATATATAGTGCTGCCTACCAAGAGGGCATTGCTTTTTATAGACCAGAAGCGTGCGCATGAGCGTATTTTGTTTGATGAACTGCAACGGATGTCGCTCAAACATGCTATTCCTTCGCAGCGATTGCTTTTTCCAATTGTCGTAGAATTGAGTATGCAAGATAGTTTTGTATTGAGCGAAATATTGACCGATTTGGCGCATTTAGGATTTGATATTGCAGCTAGGACAAAATAACTTTGCTATTCAAGGCATCCCTTCGGATTTGCAAATGGGAAATGAAAAAGAAATGATAACGGAATTGATAGAACAATTCAAAAATTCATTCAAAGCCAAGTCTTCTCGAAAGGAACATTTGCTTATTTCTATCTGTAAAATTTCGAGTGTAAAGAAAAAGCAGGAACTTTCGGATAAGGAAATGGAATATTTGACCGATACGCTTTTTGAATGCGAAAATTATTTGAAATCGCCTTCGGGGAAAAGCATCTTTTTTGCCATGAATTATTTTGATATCGATAAAAATTTTGATTAAAATGTTGAATATGTTTAGAAATATTTTGCCTGTTACCCGAAATATCATTACAGCCAATATCGTGGTTTTTTTAGCCGTTGAATTTGCTAAAAGTTTTATGGGGATTGAACTTAATACGAAATTAGGTTTGATTTATTTTGGTTTTGCAGAATTTCAATGGTATCAAATTATCACTAATTTTTTCATGCACACAGGTTTTGCGCATTTAGCCTTTAACATGATGTTTTTATATACATCGGGATCTATGCTAGAGCATTTGTGGGGCGGTCAACGCTATTTTATTTTTTATATGTTGTGCGGTATTGGCGCTAGTTTGATGCACTTAATGGCTTTGGCATTAATTGTGTATCAAGATTTGGGGACCTTTGAAATTTCGCTTTTACAAGAAAACATGGTATCGTCAAGAGTATATTCTGTGGCGTTGGGTGCTAGTGGTGCTTTGTTTGGGCTTTTTGCTGCATTTGCCACTCTTTTCCCCAATGCAGAATTTCAAATTTTATTCATTCCTAAGTCGTTTAAAGCAAAATATTTGTTTGCCTTTTTCGTTATTATGGACGTGGTTTTGGGTGTTTTGAATCTTTCTGGCGACCCTCTTGGGCATTTTGCGCATATAGGAGGAGCCCTCACAGGATTGATTTTGGCAAAAACATATTACAAGCATCGATTTAGACGATACTAAAGCATATAAAATGGAGGACAACAAAAAGTCTTTTTCTTGGGAAAAATTTATATACGGATTCTTTTCGGTGCCTTTTTATGTGTTGTTTGCATTGTCCCTTTCGGCCCGATTTCTCGACCCAGAGTATTTTAGCTATATTGGACTTTTTGGGTTTTTATTTGTACCGCTCTTTATTCTTCAGTTTGTGGTATGGCTCTATTGGATTCGGTAT
>JBIILY010000059.1:0-6462 GCA_044338225.1 Chitinophagales bacterium | reverse complement strand
AGTCATTTGGCCTCTATCAAATCTTGAAGATAAAGATGCGGTAAAATTAACTATTGATGATATTCAAACTACAGGCGGCACCAAAGGCGCAGTAGGAATAGAAAAAGCGTATGAAGCCATTAAGGAAAATTTGGGAGAAAATAGCTTAATCGTACTGGCTACTGATGGATTATTAACAAACAACAAAGAGGAAGAAGAAAATATTTACAAAATAATTGATACGCATTATGCACAAAATATTTTGTTCAATGTTCTTGGGTTTGGTATTTCACAGCATGTTCATTTTAAGATGAATAAACTCGCCATGCTTGGTGGCGGATTTTTTATGCCTTTTGTAGCTTCAAAGAAAAATCAAGAAAAACAATTTATAGATAATATATTAAACAAGTTGAATCGAAAATAATGATGCCAAAATCTTTTTTACACCTATTGTCCTTTCGATTTTTTACTACAGTAGCTATGCAAATGAAAATGACCATTTTGAGCTACTTGTTATATAAAGTTACAAAAGAGCCTTTGTCGCTTGGATTGCTTGGATTATATGAAGCCTTGCCTCGAATCTTAATGTCGCTCCCTGCGGGCTATATTGTAGAACGTATGGAAAAACGAAAAGCGTTGTCTTTTGTGGTTACCTCTTATTTTTTGCTGAGCATTTTGCTTGTATTGGCAGTCTATTTCTTTCAAGAAAACCCCATTTCTCTAAAATATTCCTTTTTTGGCATCGTATTTATGATGGGGCTCATTGGCAGTTTGGGGCCTAGTGCTTCCGTTTCCATGTTTTCGCACATTATCCCAAAAGATCAAACCCCTCGATATTCAGCTATCAATAGCAATGCTTGGCAAATTGGCGCCATTTTGGGCCCTATATTAGGCGGTTTTTTACTTTATAAAATAGGTGCATTTTATTCCATTATCCTTGTATCCTGTTTTCTTTCTATCAGTGTATTTTCGGTTTTTTTATTACCAAAATCGCCAAGTCACAACACCTTGCCTTTCAGTGTATCTAACTCCATTGGTCAAATTAAAGAAGGATTGGAATATGTGTTTAATAACAAAATTCTACTTTGGGCCATTTCTTTAGATTTATTTGCGGTACTTTTTGGAGGAGCTGTAGCGCTATTACCTGTTTTTGCCGAAGATATTTTACACGTGGGATCTTCGGGATATGGTATGCTCAAAGCGGCCATGCCTATTGGTTCGGCGATTATGATGTTTTTTCTGGCAGCAAAACCTATGCACAAAAATGCAGGAAAATGGCTTTTGGTTAGCGTATTTTTCTTTGGTGTTTTTACAATCGTTTTTGCTATTTCCAAATCCATTTACATCTCTCTTGGGGCACTATTTTTAATAGGGGCTTTTGATGCCGTAAGTGTTATTGTAAGAGGAACGCTTCTCATTATGGAAACTCCTGAGAATATGAAAGCCCGTGTAACCTCTGTAAATCAAATGTTTATATCTTCAAGCAATGAAATTGGTGCATTTGAAAGCGGGATGGCGGCTCAATATATGGGAACCATTCGCTCTGTAATTTTTGGAGGATGCATGACCATATTTTTTGTAATTTTGGCCTTTGCAAAAGGAAAAGAATTAAAAAACTTTGAATTTGAAAAAAATTAGTCTTTCAAAAAAATAAAATATGATACGAATTTTCGCTACGGGTGGCACTTTTGACAAAGAGTATGACATGATCAATGGCAGATTGTATTTCAATCAAACCAATATAGACGAAATGCTTCAAAAAGGACGTTGCACAATGCCTTATACTATCGAAACACTTATGATGATAGACAGCTTGGAAATGACAGACTCCGATAGAGCGAAAATTCTATCGCATTGTAAAACAACGGTAGAAGACAAGATTCTTATTACCCACGGAACCGATACCATTACAGATACTGCCGCTTATATAGCTAAAGAAAAACTACATAAAACCATTGTTTTTACAGGTGCATTGATTCCATATTCACTAGGAAGTAGCGATGGTATGTTTAACCTAGGTAGCGCATTTGCATTTGTACAAACACTTCCTGTGGGTGTATATATTGTAATGAATGGCAAATATTTTCTATGGGATGAAGTTCAAAAAAATAGAGCTTCGGGATATTTTGAAAAAATATAAGTTCTAGGATTTAACTAAATAAAACCCTTCGTTCTCTATATAATAATCCCCTTTATTTATCTTAATGTCAAACTGTTCCTCTTTGTGTTCTTGATTTGTAGTTTTCATAAAGACTTTGTTTCCTTCTATTTTATAGGTTCCCGTTATTTTTTGATCCTGCATTGTTTTAGAATCAAATGTATTGAAGATAAATGTACCTTCGTTGGTAAATGTTATATTAACTAATGCTGCGTGCGGCTGAAACCAATATCCTGACAAACTGTCAACGTTAAATGCAGCTAATATTCTTTTATCTTTATTTATAGAATCTATTACAGCATCTTTTACTTCTATAAAATCGTTTTCCTTATTTTTGCTTTCATTGGAACATCCATAGACAAGAGCAAGTACGCATATAAATGCAATTTTTTTCATATCAAAATTATTTTCTTTTTGGACGGCAAATATCCAAAAAGATTTAATGGCTTGTGTATATTTAACAAAATATAACATTTTTAATGTAAAAGTTTATATTGAAAGAAAAATTTATTCAAATTATTGGTTTTATGTTTTAGGCGTATTTTGGACATAATACCGTTTATTCAATCAATATAGTCCAATTTTAATTGTACTATTTGCTTGTTATAACGGCATTTACCACTCTAAACTTATATAATAGTTTGGACTATTTTACAAGTAAGATTGGTATAACATATTTATTGTCAATTAAATAAGCTTGTTTTTAAAAATATTTTATTTGTTTTCGTGTTAAATTAGTATATTTGCGTTAAAATAATATATATTTTTTCGATTTTTTTTCATTTTTTTATAAAAATCATACGAAATGCAAGAAATAAAATGTCCAAAATGCAATAGCTATCAATACGTAAAAAGCGGTATTATCTCTAATAGACAGCGATATAAATGCAAGTCTTGTACCTATTATTACACGGTTAATAAAATGGGGAAGCAAATTGACGATTATTATATTACCAAAGCTATGCAACTCTATATAGAAGGAATTAGTGCAAGAGAAATAGAAAGATTGCTTGGAATTAGTCATGTATCTATTCATAATTGGGTCAAAAAACTGGGCATTAAAAAAATCAGTAACGATTCGCATCATCCTACATACAAGGTATTTAATCACAATGAGCTAGCAGATTTTATGGCTGATCGCAAGAATTTGGAAGGCTTTGGGGCAATTATCACAGAGGTAGGCGACAAATTTATGATGATTCGCTGGGAACGGTTTAGATAAAAACAAAAGACGGAAAAGGGTTCCAAATAAAAAATATATCATTTTTACAAAAAAATAGTAAGAATATACAAACTTCATAATTTCGTTTCATTTTTGTGTCGTAAAAAATTTTTAACAAAAAATGTAAAAGTTATGAAAAAAGAAATTTACTCTTTATTCTGTTTATTCTGTTTGTTTTTAGTAATGAATCAAATGCACAAGGTTCTGACCTTTATGGTTCCGGGTTGAAAATTAAGTTCAACGATGATGGGAATCTATGCAAAAGGAAAATTGAGCAAATTGGACTATAGAGTTGCTATAAATATGCCATTTGCTACACAAGCGGGTATTCAAGGAGGAAGTGCAGCAGGAAGAACAGGCTACAACAGAAAAAACAATAGCGTAAATCTTCAAGGATATTTCAACTGGCAGTTTTTTGACCAAGAGTCTAACTTATTGCCTTTTATGGTTGGTACTTATTTAGGCACCAAAAAAGTCTTCAATATTGGGGCTGGTTTTGAACATGGATTTGACGCGATGATTGAGTACACTTCTACAACAGATTCTTCCGTAAAAGCAATGACTCATTTTGCAGCTGACATGTTTTTAGATTTACCATTATCTAGCAAAAAAGATGCTATTACAGCTTATGCCGCTTATTACAATTATAATTTTGGTAAAAACTATGTAAGAAGTATCGGAATTATGAATATGGCTCAAGTTGGTGGCAATGCTTATCCTACCTTAGGAACGGGTTCAGCTTTTCACGCACAAGTAGGAAATTTATTGCCAAAAGGAAATTCTTCTTTGAGAATTCAACCTTATGCTAATGTAACTTTACAAAATTGGGAAGGAAACGTAAGTAAAGAATTAAACAATCTTGGTAATCAAATTGGTTGGTTTGCTAATGGAAACGTGGGATGTAACTGGTTGATTGAAGGACATCATGCAAAAATTACTACAGACGTAGGATCGAGACCTGATTTTACTACATCAGGCACAAAAACAAGACCTACTTTCTCAGTACAAACATTGATTTATCTATAATCAAAAAGTAAATTAATTATTAACTCAAAATATTAAATATGTCAGAAAATAATAAAAGCTCGATGTTCTCCATTATTGGAGCATCTTCAGTAGGTACCATGATTGAGTGGTATGATTTTTACATCTTTGGTAGTTTGGCTACTATTATCTCTACAAAATTCTTCCCAAGTGGCCCTGGAACCGAAACCTTGGCTTTCTTGTCTACATTGGCTACTTTTGCAGCAGGTTTTATCGTTCGTCCTTTTGGAGCCCTTTTCTTTGGAAGATTAGGCGATTTGATTGGAAGAAAATACACATTCATGGTTACGTTGTTACTAATGGGTTGTGCTACGTTTCTAATAGGTTTGATCCCTGAGTACAAAACATGGAGTATGGTTTCTCCTTAGTTAGTTTTATCTTTACATTTATTGCAAGGACTTGCATTAGGAGGAGAATATGGAGGTGCCGCCACTTATGTAGCAGAACATTCTCCAGAAAACCAAAGAGGATATATGACTTCATGGATTCAAATTACGGCTACGGCAGGTTTGATTATCTCTTTATTGGTAATTGGTTTGACCAAAGCATCTATGACTAAAGAAGCCTTTGAAGATTATGGATGGAGATTTCCATTTTTAGCTTCTATCTTAATGGTGGGTGTATCTTATTTAATTAGAAGAAATATGCACGAGTCTCCATTATTTTCGAAAGTAAAAGCAGAAGGAAAAATTTCTACAAATCCTTTGAAAGAATCTTTTGGAAATAAATTGAATTTCAAATTTGTTTTGTTGGCTCTATTGGGAGTAACGATGGGTCAAGGTGTTGTATGGTATACAGGTCAATTCTACGCGATGTCATTTATTGAAAAAGTAATGAATGTACCAAAAGAACAAGTAGACTCAGTATTAATTTGGGCTCTATGTTTGGGAACGCCATTTTTCGTTGTATTTGGATGGTTGTCTGATAAAATAGGAAGAAAATGGATTATGATGACGGGAATGTTAATTGCTGTTTTAGCATATAGACCTATCTATTCTAGCATGTACGACACTACTGATATTAAAAAGAAAACCGAAGTTGCTGAAAAAGCTACATCTATAGCTGAATTAAAAGCTAACGAAAAAAACAAAAACGGCGGTTTCGATTCTGTTTATACCGTTACAAAAGAATTTACAGATGGAACAACCTACAAAGAAGTAAAAACAGTGACATTAAACAATGGTGCTGTAGATATGAAAGATGGTAAACCAATTGTAGATACGAAGAAAACAGTAACCATCAATGATTCTGACAAATGGAACTTGATTTTATTTGTATTTATTCAAATGATTTTTGTAACCATGGTATACGGACCTGTTGCTGCATTTCTAGTAGAAATGTTCCCTGTCAAAATTAGATATACGTCTATGTCTTTGCCATATCACATAGGAAATGGTATCTTTGGTGGATTATTACCAGCTATTGCTACGTTCTTGGTTACCAATGCTAAAAAAGCAAACGAAGTAGCAGAAGCTGCGGGATTGGCAAAAGTAGTAGAAAAACCATACTTAGAAGGATTGTGGTATCCAATGATTATTGCGGGTATCTGTTTTGTAATTGGTACTATCTATTTAAATGGTAATGACAATAAAGTAAACGACTAATTCTTTCACAAAATAAAATATAAAGATCATGAATGCTATTAAAAAAATATTAGGTGTTGTTTGGATAATCATAGGAATATATGCAGTATATTATCTAATTGTAAATCCAGCCGTAATTTATACTGTAGTATTGTGCCCAATGATTGCGGGCGCATTGGGATTCTTTGGATTGTATTGTCTTCAAGGCGAATACAACGATTAATTCCACAATATATTTAAAATTAAAAGAGCATGATTTGCTTCTTGTCATCTCTTTTAATTTTTTTGGTTCGTTCAAAGCAGGGTTTCGACCCTGCTTTTTTATTACCATTAAACTCTGATTTTGTTCAATTTGGTTCATAAAAAGACAAAAACAGGCAATTTGGTATAAAAATTGATGTAATCAATTGTTAGGGATTTAAACTTTTTATTATTTTATAAATTAGTTTTTATAATGGCTCGATTACTTACTTTTC
>JBIILY010000058.1:0-6536 GCA_044338225.1 Chitinophagales bacterium | reverse complement strand
AAGATTGGCTTATTTGGGCTAGGAATTGAACTAGAAGGTCTTGTTCATAAAGATTTATATCTCAATACCAAATATTTAGACCCAGTAGCTACTGCCAAAAAATGGGCTACTTATTTAAAACAAGAGGAAAAATGCGATATTATTATTTTATTGTCTCATTTAGGCTACAGTTATCAGGGGGGAAAAAAGATTTCAGATGTCGTTTTGTCAGAAATGATTGATAATGTAGATGTTGTAATTGGAGGGCATACACATACCTTTTTGAAGAGTCCAGATGTTATAAAAAATAATTTTGGAAAATTTGTCATTGTGAATCAAGTGGGCTGGGGAGGTATAAACCTTGGAAGATTAGACATTTATCTTCAAAAAGAGACTGGTAATGTTGTAAAAAATGAATCATTTTTGCTAAAATGTCAGTAATTTTTTAAAAAATAAATAGAGTTATTAACAAAAAAATGTTCATATTTGTAACCAGAAGAATAAAAATAAATGTTAAAATAAATTAAAATATCAATGCAAGAGAAACACGATAAAGTCTGGGAAAACTGCCTTGAAATCATTAAGAGTAATGTTTCAAAGTCGGTTTATGAAACTTGGTTTATGCCCATAAAGCCTTTATCTTTAAGGGATTCTATAATTACGATCCAAGTGCCCTCACAGTTTTTTTATGAGTGGCTTGAAGAGAATTATGTCTCTATCATTAAGAAGTCTATCGTTAGGGAATTGGGAGAGAAAGCAAAATTGGAATATAGTGTCATTGTGGAAAACCATGCTATGAATCCATCTACGATTAATTACCCTAATTTTAAGTCTACTTCTATAGACGCTACAGAGTCATTTATCCCTCATACTGTAGGTGGCTCGGTAAAAAATCCTTTTGTGATTCCAGGTATCAAGAAAGTGAGTATCGATTCTCAGTTAAATCCTATTTATACATTTGATACTTTTGTAGAAGGTGATTGCAATCGATTGGCTAGAGCAGCAGGATATGCTATTGCTCAAAAACCAGGTGGAACCGCTTTCAATCCATTGGTGCTTTTCGGTCGTATTGGACTAGGAAAAACACACCTGCTTCATGCAATCGGAAATTATATAAAACAAATCAACCCTAATAAAACCGTATTGTACGTATCCGCGGATAAGTTTTTGAATCAATACGTTGAATCCACTAGAAATAACACTACAAATGAGTTTATACATTTTTATCAATTAATCGATGTCTTGCTTGTAGATGATATTTTCTGGTTGGGTGGAAAAGAGAAAACACAAAATATCTTTTTCCATATTTTTAATCACTTGCATACGAATGGCAAACAAATTGTAATCACTTCGGATCGTGCACCAAAAGATTTAGAAGGTATTGAAGATCGTTTATTGTCTCGTTTGAAATGGGGCTTAATTACCGAAATGACCATGCCAGATTATGAATCTCGTTATACAATCTTAGAAAAAAAGATGTATGCCGATGGGGTCATTATGCCAAAAGAAGTTGTAGAATATGTTGCACACAATATTAATACCAATTTAAGAGATTTGGAAGGTGCTATGATAGCGCTTCTAGCTCAAGAAGCATTGGTGAAAAAAGAAATTGATATTGATTTGGCCAAAAAAATCATCAAAAACTATATCAAATCGGTTACAAGAGAGGTTTCTGTGGATTATATCCAAAAAATGGTTTGCGAGTATATGAATGTATCTCCAGAATTGTTAAAAGAAAATACCAGAAAGCGCGAAGTAGTAATCGCTCGTCAAATATCGATGTATCTTGCCAAAAAGTATACCAAAAATTCATTAAAAGAAATTGGAAAACATTTTGGAGGAAAAGATCATAGTACCGTTATTCATTCTATTCAAGTAGTTGATAGTCAATTAGAAGTAGATAGAAAGTTCAAAGAAGAAATCGACGAATTGAAAAAAAGAATTAATTTAAGCTATTTATAGCTTGCAAATAAAAAAAAGATATTATATTTGCACTCCGAATTTGATAAAACAAGTAAGGAAGGTGAGATGGGTGAGTGGCTGAAACCACCAGTTTGCTAAACTGACGTACGGGAAACTGTACCGCGAGTTCGAATCTCGCTCTCACCGCTCCAATTGGAATCAACCAATTCAAAATAAATAGGGATGTAGCGTCCCGCACGTGCGGGAGTATCGCATCGAGGTTTGGAAGAGAAACTAAAAAGATAGGGATGTAGCGCAGCCCGGTAGCGCATCTGGTTTGGGACCAGAGGGTCGCAGGTTCGAATCCTGTCATCCCTACATTTGAAAAGCTCAGTACATTAAGTACTGAGCTTTTTTTATTTTATAGAATCTGCATAGTTTCTTATTCTAAAATTAGTCCCTGCTTTTCGTATTTTTTTGTATATTTTTGCACTCTTTTTGAATTAATACACCTATGTTAGATAAGTTAGAACAAATATATATTCGTTACAAAGATTTAGAGCAGAAGCTGAGCGATCCTTCTTCTACATCCGATATGGATAAATTTAAATCGTTGAACAAAGATTATAGAAGTTTGGAGCCTATTAAAAATGCTTATTTGGAGTACAAAGATACTTTGTCAAATATTGAGGTAAATAGGGGCATTATGAAGAATGAGAAAGATGCCGATTTGAAAGATATGGCCAAAATGGAATTGGATGAGCTAGAGCCAAGAAAAGAAAAATTGGAAGAAGATATTCGTTTTATGTTGATCCCAAAAGATCCTGCGGATGAGAAAAATGTGATGCTGGAGATTCGTGCAGGAACGGGTGGAGACGAAGCTTGTATTTTTGCGAGCGATTTGCTTCGTATGTATCTACGATATTGCGAAACCAAAGGATGGAAAACTGAGATTCTGGATGAAAATGAAGGCGCTACAGAAGGATATAGAGAGGTGGTAGTAAGCGTAAAAGGTGAAAATGTATATGGCGATATGAAATACGAAAGTGGTGTGCACCGTGTACAGCGTATCCCCAAAACAGAATCGCAAGGTAGAGTGCACACTTCTGCGGCTACGGTAGCGGTATTGCCCGAGGCGGAAGAATTTGATTTTTATTTGAATCCTGCCGATGTAGAAATGCAAACCTCGCGAAGTGGTGGAGCAGGAGGACAAAATGTAAATAAAGTAGAAACCAAAGTACAATTGACGCACAAGCCCACAGGCATGGTTGTGGTATGTCAGATAGATCGTTCGCAGCTAGCCAATAGAGAGCGTGCTATGGAAATGCTTCGAAGCAAATTGTACGAAATAGAATTGGAGAAAAGAGTAGGGGATGTAGCCAGCCAGCGAAAATCATTAGTGTCTACAGGAGATAGAAGTGCCAAAATTCGCACGTATAATTATCCTCAAGGAAGAATTACCGATCATCGAATCAATAAAACAGTTTACGCTTTAGATTCATACTTGAACGGCGAAATTCAAGAAATGATCGATTCTCTAAAATTTGCTGAAAACGCCGAAAAATTGAAAGAAGGCGCTATGATTTAATCGTTTAAATAAAATCCTAGAACAGCTTTGAAAACATATTACGAAATTTTAGGAATCCTTCCCAATGCTTCTTTAGATGCAATCAAATCCGCTTATCGCAAGTTGGTGATACAATTTCATCCCGATAGAAATCCCGACAATAAAGAAGCCGAAAATAGATTTATAGAAATCAATCAAGCCTATGAAGTACTATCGGACTCATCATTACGCAATAGTTATGATGCGTCTTTACAAAGGCCAAAATCTAGGTCAAATAAGTCAACTACTTCACAGAACTATGCTCCCAAACCCGAGATAGAGATTTTCTATTGCAATAGAACGGAGATATTTAGTGGTGAAACCATCGATTTTTATTGGAGAACCCATTATGCCGATGTCGTTTATTTACAACCTTTTGGGCAAGTGGCGCTGAGCGGACATAAGAAAGTACGTTTTAAAAATATGAAAGCGTCTTCTGTACAGATTGATTTAATTGCATACAATACGATAGCTAAAACTAAAAATTCGCACTATTTTATAGTTAGAAATATTTTGAAATTACAAGTCGAAGAACGAAATCAGATTTTGAAAAAACGATTTGTTAAATTTTTAGATCGTTCCAAATATGGATTGTTTGCCGTTTTTGGATTTATATCTATTGTGGTTACATCCATCATTACCGCGCCTAGAAGCCGAGTTGCGATTCCTTTTGCTGTCAATGGGATGACCTATACTATCAATATCTATGAATATGATCGTGTATATCAAGAAGCGCTTTTGGCGGATAGTATAGTAGCCGTTACCAAAAGAGTGCCTCAAAAAGATTCGGTTCAGCTAGATCGAACGCTTCAAAAGATGATTCTAAATTTTGAAAGAGATAATTAAAAGCTATTCAAAGAAAAAAGCATATTCTCTCAATATAGGGCCAAAAACATAATACTGCACTAGCACATAAGACTTTGTTTTGGGAATATAACCCCAGAAACGTTCTACATTGAACGGAAGCGATTTTCCGGCTACATCTTTGATTTTGTAGTCATCTCCTACGGGGATTTTATACAATAGAATTTCCTGAGCACCTTGTTCAATATCAGTAAGTTTGACTGATGCGTATAGTGGACGCGATTTTATTTTATTTTTGACTGAATCTTCCAAAATCCATGCTTCAAAATGCAATTTTTCAAAGGGTAATAAAAAATTCACAATTTTTTCTTTGTTTAATGGTTTTTCAAGAATGATTACTTTACTATTAGGTCTAATTTTAATAGCATTTTCATCTTTGTCGAGCGTAAAAGACATTTCAGGTTTTTCAAAATATTTTACTTCTATTTTTTGAATATAATCTACTTTGCAGGCTATGACTTCGGTAGATTTCCATGCTATAGAATCTATAGGGAAACGGTATGAAAGATCGCCTTTGAAGGTAGGGTATTGAACGATATAAGGATTGGGAGAAACCGTTCCATTTTTTTCTAAAATCATATAATTGCCCATATCAATATGCGAACCGGCAATATGAATGGATTTGATTTCTTCTTGATCTTTGTTGTAAAACGTAATTTTTTTAGAATCATTGCGCAGTCTTTCGATTACTTTTTTTCTCAAATCCTCCGACACCGGTACATTTACTTGGAGTTTATTGATGGTTTCCAATACATTGACCACCAAGGATTTTTCTGCTGGAAACCCGTTGATAGTCCAGCCATTTTCTGTTTTTTTTAAAAAAACTTCATTTCCCATTTTATCTACAATTTTGAATCCATAGATTTCTTTGGTGTCTGTTATCGCAAATGATTTTTCATCTTCGGATTTAAAATCATCTTTGAATATCAAAACACTCGTAACCAAGGCTAGCAATACAAAAAATAAGAGATAAGGCCAATTCTTCTTCATGAATTTATGTTTAAATAAATGCAAAGTTACAATGAAATCATTGAATTTTTATAAATAATCAAAATCAAGCGCAATGGCGCAGTTTTTATATCGGCTTTCTGTTAATGTTCGCACGGTAATTTTAGGATATTTTTTGGACAATTGGATGACTTCATTTTTTAGAATGCCCTTTCCTATGCCATGAATTACAATCAATCTATCTACTTTATGAGCCATAGATTCTCTAATTTCTTCGCCCAGCAATTGCAATTGTCTATTCAAAATTTCTTTCGATTCTATCTGATGAATTTTCATGCGCTGCGCATCAAAATGTAAATCAATTTCCGCAATTTTAGGTGCTTTGATTTCCCTACTGTGTGCACTATCTTTTATATCCAAAGGGATTTCGAGCATGTTTTTTGAAAAAATAGACAGCTCGCTAGGAAGATACGTCTCCTCAAAACCATCTTCTAGCAAGACCTTGATACGAGCACCCACGCTCATTACTTTGCCTTTCAAAGGCTCATCTAGAATCGAAACCGTATCGCCTACCTGAAATTTCATAGAATAGAATTAAATTAAAAGCAAAAGTAATTGTTTTTTATTGGAAAATTAGGAGTATTTTAATGTTTTGGTGCTTAGCGAAGAAGCGGATTTCTAAGCACTAAACTGTCTGCCAGCAATGAACTTGATATGAAGTATAAAGCTTCATTAAACACTGAATCCACTTTTTTGCCAAACGCCTGTTACCTGCCGTTTTTATAGTCATTTCGTTAATTTTCTTGTTTCTAAGTCACAATCAAACTTTATTTCTTTTCTGATTTTGTCACTTAATATATTATTCTCTATGAGAAATTCTATAATGCCTTTTGTGTGAATAACACAATTCATTTTATTGTATAAAATTTCAAAAGGTTCTTTACAATTTTTTGTCTTATTAACTCTATAAATATTTTAAAACGGATGCAATCTTTTGGTATGGCAAGTAGATGATTAAACCAAGAAGCATAATCGTGAAGAAAATACTAAAATAATTAGCATCAATAGCCGGAAATAGTAGATTTCCAACAGCGCCCATTCCTGCAATATCCGCACCAATATTCATTACTATCGCAGGAAAACTAAACAAAAGCATCAGATATAAAAGCGGTCTTGGATAGTGTTTTTTAAGTGTCCCTGTCAAACCTTGTGATGTTACGAGCCCTATTCTCGCACA
>JBIILY010000056.1:0-6632 GCA_044338225.1 Chitinophagales bacterium | reverse complement strand
TATTTTTGCTGCCGCTATTACAAGTATGAGTATTCAGGATGCTATTGGAATTTTGACTGGAGGGCAAAACTCGGCAACTGAATATTTGAAAAATTCTTCGGGACAAGCCTTGATGCAAAAATTTCAACCGATCATTAAATCCAATTTGGACAAAGCCAACGCTACCAAATACTGGGGCGATGTAATGGGTGCCTACAACAATGTACCTTTTGTGCAAAAAGTAAATCCTGATTTGACGCAATTTGTAACTCAAAGAGCAATTGATGGAATTTTTATGATGGTGGCACAAGAAGAACTAAAAATTAGACAAAATCCAACGGCTAGAGTAGGGAGTATCATTCAAGATGTTTTTGGATGGGCCGATAAGAATAGAAAGTAGAAAGCCAGTTTTTATTTATCAATTTTCGGACTCTCTTGGTCTTGCAAACCAGCTTAATGGGATGAGGAATAAGGTAGAAAGGGTTAGGAATTTCAAAGATTGGGAAAGATAAAATAAGTCACGCCCCAAAATGTCTAGTCCGTTTAATGGCGAGTAAAAAATCATGGCTAATACAAAAAAAAATATGGAAGCTTTGTTCCCAATTGTTTTGCTTTGTTTTGAAATAAAATACCAAAGTAAATAATACGTCATTGGTAACGCTGCAAAAAGTGCGTATCGAGGTTGATGAGGGAAAATTAAAGGAATGAGAAGACAAAAATAACTAATTTGCCAATAGGTTTTTATTCGACTATTTTGATTTTGAAAAGGTTTCAGTCCAAGATATGCCAAACTTAATAGGATGAGAAAGAGTCTTGAAAAATGAATCGTTAACATCATTTGTTGTGGCGTTAATGCCAAAAAATTATACGTCTTTCCAAAACCATTGGGGCTATCATAAAAATATACAGGAAGGGAACAAGAAAGCGATACAAGTTGAAAATTATGACTTTCTATGATATGCTCGGCATTTTTTGGATTAATGATGTCTATCCAAGTATAGAAAAGCTCAAAGAAATAACTTTTTTCTAGCCATAAAAGTGGTGCTATATAGAAAAATAATGTAAAAAAAAAGGTGTATAAAGCAAAACGAAATTTGCCTTTATAGATCCAAAAACATAAAAATATAATAGGAATAATCTTTATATTGATAATAAAAGCGAGTAAGATACTAGGCAAAAGGTATTCCTTTTTATCTATTTTTTCCCAAACAAAAAATACAATCCATACAATCAATATTGTCATTTGATTGCGTGAAATATTAATAGCAAAAAATTGAAAGGATAATACTAATGCTATAAAAATGAAGAGTTTTTGTTGTTTTTCGGATTTAAAATTGAAGTATTGTATCCATTTTTGGAATAAATCCCAGCCTAAAAGGTAATTGAAAAGTCCCCAAAGCGTTTTGGTTATTATTGGAAATTTTGAAAAAGGAACTAGTATCGATGCGAAAAAAATGCTATAATAATATTGCATCCAATCTATAAAAGGAGGTAAATAGATATTGTTTTTTTCTGGGATTTTTGATGCGGCATGCAAAAAAACATCAAAATCGGTATAAGTAGGACATATAGCCGTAAGGTAGGATGTAATGCACGCTATAATGATATAACCCGGTAGGAAAAATATTTTGGAAAAAATAAAATCAATCAATAATTTAGTGTTCATGAATGGTATTAATACCCTAGAATATCCAACATCCCTTTATGATCCTGCTCTTTGGCAAATAATTTATATTTGATTTCTCCTTGATCGTTTTTGGAAACCACTACGTGTTTAGGTGCAGGCGTCAAGCAATGTTGAATGCCTCCAAATCCCCCAATACTTTCTTGATAAGCGCCTGTATGGAAAAACCCAATATACTGAGGCGTTTCGGGGTCGTATGCGGGTAGATATATGTCGTTTGTGTTTTGGATAGAGTTGTAGAAATCATCGCTATCGCAAGTAAGACCACCCAGTAATACACGCTCGTATTCTTTCTCCCAATTATTGATCGCTAGCATGATAAAACGTTTGTTGATAGCCCACGCATCGGGAATGGTTGTCATAAAACTACTATCAATCATATCCCATTTTTCACGGTCATTTTGTTGTTTTTGACCAATGATTTGAAAAATGGTTGCCCCGCTTTCACCTACGGTAAATGAGCCAAATTCTGTAAAAATATTAGGTTCTTTTACGCCATATTCTTCGCACGTTTTTTTGATTTGATAGATAATTTCTTCTACCATATATTCATAGTCAAAATGGTAATTGAGGCTCGATTTAATAGGCAATCCGCCACCTATGTTTAATGAGTCCAAAGTAGGACATACTTTTTTGAGATCGCAATACACTTTCACACATTTTGCCAATTCACTCCAATAATAAGAAGTGTCTGCAATGCCTGTATTGATAAAGAAATGCAACATTTTGAGCTCAAGGTTTTTGGAACCTTTCAATTCTTTTTTGTAAAAAGGAAGAATATCTTTGTAGCCTATTCCTAGTCTTGACGTATAAAAGTCAAATTTTGGGGCCTCTTCACTAGCTATTCGGATTCCCACTTTTATAGGTTTGGTAATGGCTTCTTTTACCAAATTAATTTCGGCCACATTATCCAAAATAGGGATTACATTTTTATATCCATTCTCTACCAATCGCGCAATATTATTGACATATTGAGGTAGTTTGTATCCATTACAAACGATGTATTGGTCTTTTGAAAACACGCCTTTTTCGGTCAATTTTTCGATTATATTGATGTCATAAGCCGAAGAAGTTTCAATATGAATATCATTTCTTAAAGCTTCTTCTACCACAAAACTAAAATGCGAACTTTTAGTGCAATAGCAATAGTTATATTCTGCATTATAATCTGCTTTTGCCATTGCTACTTTGAACAACATTCTGGCACGTTCTATTTGCTTAGAAATGATTGGAAGATAGGTGAATTTTAAGGGCGTTCCATATCTTTTTATTAAGTCCATAAGGTAAATGTCGTGAAACATCAGTTCATCGCCATCTAGTTTAAACTCACTTTGTGGCCATTCATAAGTCTGCTCAATTAAGTCAATATATTTAGTTTTCATTCCGAAAAAGTTGAATTAAAAAATGAAGTACAAAAGTAATTCTTTTTTTATATAGATCTTATTTTTTTAAAAAAATAACTAAGTTTTCGGAAATATGTATTTGGTTTTTGACTACTTTTTCAGTATAATTTTTATAAAAAATAGATGTTTTTTCTTCAATTTGATTCATTAGTTCTACTGCAAAATCAATTTTATGCTCCAAACTTTCATAGATTTCTTCGGTTTTGGTCTTATATACAATAAGCTCAGTCAGCCATTTGGACTCGTCTTTAGTGAAAGAAAGATTAAATAAATCGTTGAAACGAATAGACGCCAGCGAAAGATTATACTTCGCTAATTTTTCTTCCAAATTTTTTAGAAAAATATGATCAAATGTAGCTTCATTTTTTTCTTTTTTTACATCCAACGTGATATTAAGGGATGTTAAATTGAGTTCTTTTGAGTGATAGGTGTTTTCAAAGGCATTGAAATATTTGATCGTTTTTGTATTAAATTCGGGACTAAAATTGAGTTGAATACAATGAGATAAGAACTCCATAAAGGATTCTGATTCTAATTTGGGTACTTTTGATAGTATAATTTGATAGTTAATGGCTGATTTCAACGCTATACCTTCTTCTTTCCCTTTTATGTAAAAATGTGTTTGTGGCGTATCTGATTTTTTGTACTCTAGTTTTATAGTATTATTTTTTACAAAAAACTGAACGTAGGAAAGCCCCAATTGTGTATAAGGTGCTTCTATGAGCTTTATGTCAAAATATAGGGCTCTATCTTTGATAGGCTCAGGATTTGCTCCAAATTTAGCTTCAAATTTAGCTTCAAAAATTGATTTCATAGTAAATGATTAGAAACTTTTAGTCAAAAAAAAGAACTCCCAAAAATGGAAGTTCTTTCATTGTATATTAAATTTAAAAAGTAATTATTTTGCTTTTTTTCTATTGTCAAACCAGTTGATAAGGTCTAAGGCTATAGGAGAAGCAATAAAGATAGAAGACACCGTACCTACAAAGATTCCTATCAACATTGTGAATGAAAATCCTCTAATAGATTCGCCTCCAAAAACAAATAATACCATGGATACTAAGAATAATGTAGAAGCCGTAGTTGTGGTTCTACTCAATGTGTCATTAATAGCATCATTGATGGTTTTGTCTAATTTTTGATTTGGATTTCTCTTAACAAATTCTCTAATTCTATCAAAAATTACTACCGTGTCATTGGTGCTAAATCCAATAATCGTCAATACGGCTGCAATGATGGATTGGTTCATTTCTAAAGAGAAAGGAACTATAGATTTTAATAAAGATAATAATCCTAATGTAAAGAATAAATCATGTAATAAGGCTGCTATAGCACCTGCTGCATACTGCCATCTGTTGAATCGAACTGAAACATACAAGAAGATCAAAAACATTGCAATCAACGTTACCGTTTTAGCACTTCTTTGAATATCATCAGCAATAGTAGCATCAATTTTTCGGAAGTTTGAAACTTTTGAAGATACGAAATCAGAATGATTCACCGCTTTTGCAAAATTAGCTTTAGTTCCTTCGTATACTTTTGATAATACAACACTATCATTAGCCTTAGATTCTGTTGCATTTTCTTTGATACCATACAAATATGAAGTCGTTATTTGAACTTGATTGGCTTGACCATACGCTTTTACAATCGTTTTGCCATCCAAAATTTTGTCCAAATCTTCTTTGATTTTCTGTGCATCTACATTTTTGTCAAATGTAATTACATAACTTCTTCCTCCTTTGAAATCTACTCCTAAGTCAAATCCAACTGTGAAAATAGCTATCAATCCAATTATGATAAATGCAGAAGAGAATAGGTATGCAATTTTTCTTTTTCCAATGAAGTCGAAATTTACATTGTCAAAATATTTATCAAAGAAATTTTTTGTAAAAGGTACTTCGTTTTTCTTGTCTAAATTATAGTTGAAAAACTCTCTTGTCAAGAATACCGCAGTAAATATAGATGTGAAAATACCAATAGTCAATGTAATAGCGAAACCTTTAATAGGGCCATATCCAAAGAAAAACAACGTTAATGATGTAATCAACGTAGTTGCGTTAGCATCAAAAATAGTTTTATAAGAATGTCCAAAGCCATTGATCAATGCTTGACCATAGTTAGATCCATTGCGAAGCTCTTCTTTGACACGCTCAAAGATAATTACGTTGGCATCTACCGCTGCTCCGATAATCAATACGATACCTGCAATACCCGGCAAAGTCAATACCGCTTTCAAAGACGCTAATACACCCAACAAGAATAATAAATTAATTACTAAGGAGATATTTGCCAATCCACCTGGTTTTTTATACAAGAAAAGCATGTAAGCAAGAATCAAGCCAAGACCTACCATGAGAGAGAAAACTCCCGCAGCAATAGTATCTTGTCCCAAAGATGGTCCTACTACTTCCTCTTGAATAATTTTTGCTGGTGCATCAATTTTTCCAGAATTTAAGATATTTGCTAAATCTTGTGCTTCTTCTGGTGTGAATTGTCCTGTGATCGCACTTCTACCACCACTAATTTTGTTTTGAACTCTAGGTGCAGAATATACAACATTGTCCAATACAATAGCAATAGATTTATTTCCAATTGGATCGCTAGCAGCCAACTCGGTCATTTTTTCCCATGTAGAAGCTCCTTGTGGATTCATTACCATACCGATACTTGGTTTGCCAAATTGATCGGATTCTTTTTGAGCACTCGTGATAGCGTCTCCTGTCAATGCTGGTTGTCCTCCCATAGCTTTGATAGCATATAACGGATAGAATTTACCTTCGGCATCGGTAGGTTGTGCGCCCCATACAAATCGTACATCCGCTTTAAAATCTTTTTTAACTTCTTCTTTAGAAAGCATTTCCATAACTTTCTCCAAATCTTTTGTAGCTGCAAATCCTAAGATTGGGCCTGGAAATACAGAACCTGTTTTTGGATCAATGTTTAATGAGAATTTCTCAAACAAAGGATTTGATTTATCATTAGCGGAATCTTTAGCCGCTGGAGCACTTGCTAATCTGTTAACCAATGCATTTGTGCCTGAATCTTTTTTTGTAGTATCGGCAACAGCAGGCGTTTTTTTCAATGCATTTAATCCTTTGATTGTTTCATTTGCTTTAATGAAATCTTGAGCGATTTCCTTGTTGTCATACGTATACCAGAATTCTAATTTAGCAGAAGATTCCAATAATTTTTTTACACGCTGAATATCATCAGCACCTGGAAGCTCTACAATAATTCTTCCCGTTCCTTCTTGCAATGTAATTACAGCCTCTGCTACTCCAAATTGGTCGATACGAGATTTTAATACATTATAGGTATTTCCCAAAGCTGCATTTACATCAAATTTCAAAACATTCAATACTTCTTGATTAGACGAAGTAGGTTTGATTTTATCTTGATAATTAGACAATCCTGCAAAAATAGGTGCAAGTTTAGCGTTTGGATCTATTTGTGTATAGGCATCCGCCACCAAATTTAAGTAATTATCTTGAGATCCCGTTTGCATAGCCGTAGCTTGTTTCAACGCTTGGTCAAAAACAGGGTCTTTTGAATTGTTTGACAAG
>JBIILY010000055.1:0-6732 GCA_044338225.1 Chitinophagales bacterium | reverse complement strand
TAATAAATACCTATGGCGATATATACATATGTAAGCATAATACCAAGGGGGAAAGAATATGGCAAAAAACCTATGGAAAAAATTTTGTAAGTTATTTAAAAATTGTAACAAATAATTCAAATAATTTAGTTTTCTCAGGAAATATTAAAGACTCATATTCTTATAAAACAATAGACGACAGACAAAATGAGCATTTATTTGCAAGGTATCAAGACTTCTGCTTTGTAACATCAATGGATACAAATGGAAACTTTATTTGGATAAAACCTTTTCATTCTCCTGCTTCTGTCATTTTTGATTTTACATTAGACACTAGTAATAATATTTATACCATAGGACTATTCAAAGATACTCTGTATCCAAATCCAAACGATACGAAATATTATATTACATCAGATATTTCTGGTAATTTCAATACTTTTATAATCAAACTCAATGAAAAAGGAGAATATCAATGGTGTAAAAAATTGGATGCTTCATTTGAAGGTAAAATCGAATTTGACAAAGAAAATGGACTCATCATTTCTAGTTGTTTTAATGGCAGTTTCGACATAGACCCATCTTCTAGTAATGAAGTCCGCCTAAATTCAAAAGAAAAAAATAGATTTGATGAATTTATAGCAAAATTTGATTTGGAAGGAAATTATTTATGGCATAAACAATTATATAAAACAAGAAGGTATGATTATTACAACACAAGAAACCAACTAAGTATTGATAGTTTTATCATACTTGCTGGAAATTTTGACGAAGAAATTAGACTTAAGGAAAATTCGCCCTTTATTTTTAAGTCAGATGGTATTTCTATTCCTTATATAGCAATGTTTGATAAAAATGGGGACATCATATCTTCAATTATATTAAAAACGAAAGGAAAACGTTCAGGAACTCAACACGTCTTTCAAAATAAAGATGGCATTTTTTGGGGTGGATATGTAACAGGAGATACAGACTTTGATCCAACAATGAAAGAGAATGTAAAAAAAGTTTTTAATCATCCAGCAGGTTTTATTATAAAACTTTCTTTTAATTCTTATAATGAAAACGAGATTGATAACGGTATTACATCTAACTCAAATATCAAAGAAAACAATAAAATTCACTTCTCATTTTATCCAAATCCTTTTAAAAATTCTATAAAATTTGCGATGGAGTGTAAAAATATGAAAATTACACTTTTCAATTCACTTGGTCAAATTGTTTATTGTGAGGAAAATCAAAAAAACAAGGAGATTGATCTCGGCTTTTTACCAAAGGGATTTTATTATATTCAAACAGAAAATGAAAATTTTAAACAAGTTTCAAAAATCGAAAAAGAATAAAAAAAACGCTAATTACACCTAAATCTTTGCATCAACGAAATTTCGGAAAAACGAAGTTGTTTTTTGGAATAGAAAAATATGAATGTAGAGTAGTTGCTTTTTTTGCCTAGCGAGGTACTATGAAACGAGAAAAGAACACCTATTTTATATTTATTTATCCAAAGATTTCTTCAAAAAAATCAGAAGTTCTATACCGAGTACAAAAAAGTGATGCGCAGTACTGAAAAAAGTAATAAGTTAGAATTTTTGACAAAAAAAAGAGGAGATGAAAAGGTGCGCCGGAGAGGCAATTTAATTTAAACTTAAATTTAATCATTATGAAAAAATTATTATTGGGTCTTATGACCGTATCCTTTGTTTCTTTTTTGACTTATTCTTGTACTAAAGATGAAACTTCTGCTGAAAAAACAACAGCTAATTCTACATTAAAATCAAGTTCTGTTGACCCTACTGATGGATTAAATTTGACTTTTCATCCAAATGGAATAAGCGGAATAGGTGAATCTGATATTGAGACTGTTGTGGGTGTTGATTTATGGGAAAGAGGAGTATATGACAATATGGGAAGTAGAGGAAGAAGAAAGTATAATGGACATTGTCAATTTTGGGGATTATGTGGAAGTGTATCACAAAGAATAAATTTTAACGATGTTAATTATAATTTAATCGGAAGAAACAATGTAAAATGTGTAATTACAAAAGAAAATGTTACTAATGGATATATTTATTTATATCAAAGTCAATCAATTAGTCATTTAGATAGTGAGTTTAAGTCTTTTGATGTACATTTTGATGTTCCAATTGAAGGAACAAATTTAAAAATGAATGCTGGAATATACAATTTAGACGAAAGTATAGGAGAATTTGGTGCATACAAAATTTTAATTTCAAAAAATTAAAAATATTCTTTTGATGAAAAAAACATTTTTAATTTTATTTTTATTTGTTTTACACTCAAGTCTTTTTTCACAAAAAAAATTATTTTTAAAAGATAGTTTTGAACTTGATGGATATAAATTCAAGAAAATCTCATCAAAAAACATTAATGAGTTTTGTAGTTTTAATAATAAAACAATACTTATACATTATTCAAATTGGTGTTCTGCTTTTATAAACGTGGATTCAATTTATAGACATTTCAATGATCATCAAGTATATATGATTTTTACTCATAAAAATGTATCAATTCAGAAACAAGTAGATTTTTTAAAAGAAAAAAATATAAAATGTACTGTTTTATATACGGATTTTGATTTGTATAAAAGATCATCTTGGAGTGATATTTTTGATGAATTTTTACACGATATTTGTAAAGATTGTGTATCAAGAGGGTATGATATTACTAAAAATGTAATTCTTATTGATGAAAAATGTAATGTTTCGTTTCCTTTTTATAAATTGATTTAATTACTTTTGTTTTATTTAGTAGAAAATGGCGCTATTTCTAGCGCCATTTTTTAAATATATTTAGTGTCTCCTTAGATTTCTAAATTTCCATTCTTCCTACATTTTTACCTCCTTTCTTCAAAACTTTCTTAATTTTGGATTCTGTATTAATCCACAAGCATGCAATTTCCTCCAGCCTTTGTAGAACGAATCCAACATCAATTTCCTCAAGATTTTAAGGCTTTTTTTGATGCTGGCGTATATTTTGTTTTACTACAGTATGGAGATGATGTAAAATCCTATAAATTCTCTAAATAATCAATTGTATGAAGGCATTAAAATTAATTTTAGCTTTTTTAGTTATATCTATCCTTAGTTGTAAAAAAGATACTCCAATAGATCCTGAATCAAAAACGTCGGAAAGCTATTTAAGAGCACATGATTTTTATAATTCAGGAAAAATTGAGATAAAAGAACATTTCATACCAACTTATAATCCTAATTTGCCCTATGAGAAATGGGAGTTCTATGAACTCCCTTCTCCTAGCAAAGGTTATATTTATAAATCATTGGTTGATACTCCATGGCTAGTTCCTACATTTATTTCGTTTGAAGTGGATTATGATACACCTCAAGATTCAGTCACGCAAAAAGCATTCGATAAAAGTTATTCTTATTTTGTTTATGATGTTAAAGGATTTTTTATTATTAATGGAAGCAAGTATGAAATTAAAAGTTATCACGCAAAATATCTAAAACATAAGACAAATAATGAAATGCCAGATTTATTTAACTATGCAGCATTAAGAGATCCAACCCAAATTAATACTCCGCGGATGTTCGGTCTAGTAGATAAAATTGCTAAAAAAATAGTTTTTGAAGCATATTTTATTGACAAACCTAGCTTATCAGTATCAAGCAAATTTCAAATAGAGTCTCTTCTTCAGTATGGCTACAAAGAGCCTGGCGATGTAAAGTTGCTTAAAAAAATTGACAGTATTGTATTTAACTTTTACGAAAGATAAAATCCAGATTTATCTTTTTATAAAATATTTGTTATAATTCTTTTCTTTCGATTTCATCTTTATTATAGATGTGCGCTAGTAATAGAATTCATCTATTTTTGATATTTGCACCTTTATTTTATTTATCGTATTTTTGGTTATTTCCCACATTTTCACTTCCTTTCTTCAAAACTTTCTTAATTTTGGAATTCGTTTTTTAATCAAAGTAAATGAACTTTCCCTCGGCTTTTATTGATAGAATCCAGCTTCAATTCCCAGATTCGCATACCGATTTTTTTGAAGCATTGGAGGGCGAAGCGCACACTTCCATTAGGGTTAATAAGCGTAAATCTTTTTCTCAATCCACTATACAGCCAGTCCCTTGGTCTTTGCGGGGTTTTTATTTGCCTTCTCGGCCTCGTTTTACGTTAGATCCTGTTTTTCATGCAGGTGCGTATTATGTTCAGGAGGCGAGTAGTATGTTTTTGGATACAGTGCTGGAGCATATCAAAAAAGACATTGTTTTGGACAAAGTCTTGGATCTATGTGCTGCGCCAGGTGGCAAGAGTACCTTGATTTTGGATCATTTGAATGAAAATCAATTTTTGATAGCAAATGAAATTGTAGACAATAGAAATGCTATTTTACGAGAAAATCTCATCAAATGGGGGTTTCCCAATTTTGCGGTAACTCAGAATGAAGCCAAGCATTTTGGGCAAATGACCGATTATTTCAGTGCAATCTTTGTAGATGCGCCATGTTCGGGCGAAGGACTTTTCCGAAAAGATGAAAAAGCACGAGCCGAATGGACACCCGAAAATGTTCAGAAATGCAGTATCAGGCAAATGGATATTCTCGAAAATATTTGGGAAGGACTCAAACCCAATGGGTATTTAATTTATAGCACCTGTACCTACAATCCTGAGGAAAATGAAGTTTTGTTGCGTCGTTTTAGAGATAAGGGGTATGAATTTGAATCTATCGAAATTCCGCTAAATCGTTTGTGGAATATTACAAAAATTGAACAAGATAATATTAAAGGATACGCTTTTTTGCCCCATAAAACCAAAGGCGAAGGCTTTTTTTGTAGCGTACTCAAGAAAAAATCATCTGACGAATCCAAAACATGGACACCTGCACGTATCATTGAGAAAAAGGAATATTTGTCGCAATATATTGCCACCAAATATCTTGAAGATTATACGGCCTTTGCTTTTCAAGAATCGTTGAATTTAGTTTGCAAAAACCTACTGGCAGAATTGGGAAATTTGCGAAAACATTTATATTTCAAGCAGTTTGGCATACTTATGGGAAGCAAAATGAAAGGAAAATTTATCCCCGATCATGGATTGGCACTTTGTTCTCTGTTGGATTTGGACAAAATAGAGGCTTATGAAGTTTCACAATATCAAGCATTACAATATTTATCCAAAGAAGTATTCGATACCGCTTCATTACCAAAAGACTATGTGCTTTTGACTCATAAAGCCATCCCAATTGGTTGGATTAAAAACATGGAAGGTAGACACAATAATTTATATCCCAAAAACTGGAGAATTTTAATGGATTGGAAGTCCATTTGGGACAAATAGATTATTTTTTTTCGTTTCATCAAAAAAAAGTAGGGATTGGTACAAAATTTATTCATTTCATTTGTCATTTTTTTATTTTTGTAGAAAATCTAAGTCCAATGACAAGAGCTGCTACATACCAATTTTTATTAGATAAATTCCATCGAGTAGAATTTTATTTATTGAGTAGTGTTACCAGTACCTTTTTTTTGTTTAAATTAATCCTCAAGCCTTTCTTGTTAACGATGTTGTTTTCCACTTCCTGTTCCAAAGATGACTTGAATGTTCCCAGCAAAGAAATCAATCCCTCTCCTATAGAGCAGTCTACTATTGTGATAGAAAAAGAAGGTTTTTCGCTTACTGCGTATGCTACATCAGGGATAGATGATGAAAATAAAAATCAAGAATTGGCTACCTGGCTATTGACTACCAGTGGCGATTTTAGAATGTCGATTTCTGTTGCAGGAAAAAAATTGAATTCCAAAATGCCAATTAAAATTTACAGCAATTGGGACGAAAAAGAAAGTATACAGCTCAATATCAAAAATGAGGTGTATAGTACCCGAAATATGACTATTGATAAAAAAGAAATGGGAGAAATTAGGATTTTGAATTTCAATAGAGATTTTATAGATGGCGAAGTCAATTGCTCGCTAATGTCTCCAAGAGGCACCGTTTTTGAACTAAAAAATATGAAATTTAGCAGTAAAATTGTGCATTATAACAATTATATTCAACATTAAAGAAATCATAAAATCAAACCTAATTTTTTTTTCTCTTAATTCATAGGCATTTAGCCATTTTTATACAATTAAAAATGAAAATCCAAATACAATGTTTTAATTTTGTGTGCAGATTTTTAGGAGGACTTACTTTGTCGTTCTAGGAGTTTATTTTTGCGTATAAAATTAGAATATTATGACCCAGTTTAGCCATTTACATTGCCATACACAGTATTCCGTTCTGGATGGAGCGGCTAATATTGCGGAGATGGTAGCCAAAGCAAAAGCTGATGGAATGCCAGCCGTAGCTATTACCGATCATGGCAATATGTTTGGTGTTTTTGAATTTGTCAATGCCTGTAATAAGGAAGGCGTCAAAGCAATTATAGGATGCGAGTTTTATATGGTGGAAGATATGTCCGTAACCTCTTTTGCGGGTACAGGCAAAAAAGACAAGCGTTATCATCAGCTTTTATTGGCAAAAAATGCCGAAGGTTATAAAAATATTGCCACATTATGCAGTCTGGGCTACAAAGAGGGATTGTATGGAAAATATCCGCGTATTGATTTGGAATTATTGAAAAAATATAAGAATGGGTTGATTGCAACTTCTTGTTGTATAGGTGCTCGAATTCCACAAACCATTCTGGCAAGTGGCGAAGAAGAAGGCGAAAAAGAAATGAAAAAATGGTGGGATTTATTTGGAGAAGATTTTTATTTGGAATTG
>JBIILY010000054.1:0-6775 GCA_044338225.1 Chitinophagales bacterium | reverse complement strand
GTTTAATGGGAGATTCTTCACACGCATTATCTATTATGAAATCAGGCTTAAATAATGGATAAATACCTACAATCCCTCTCAAAGAATCAATACATAATTGACCTGTATTTAATCTTTTAAATGCGTATAAAGTAACAATGAATTTTCCAGTATCGGAGAAGTTGTGTGTAGGTTCTAATTTAGATGAAGTGTCATTGATTCCAGAGCCTGGATCGCCAAAACGCCAAAGAACATAGTCTGCACCATCGCTTAAATTGGTAAATTTAACTGAATAATTGGAACAATTGATTTTATAATCCCCTATTTTTTTATTGGGATCCCTGTTTGTTAGTGGCATATTGGCGGAAGGGATATTACAATTGGTAACATTAAACTGAAAGTCCCTAAAAAAGGTATTGATTACTACTCCATTTCTAAACTCTCTACATTGAACCGAGACTACAAATCGGCCTAGAGCAATGGGCTTGCAGTTCATAAGTCCTGTTTTTGGATCAATAGTCATGGTTGGCGCTCCACCTATTACGTTAGTTAAGCTATAGGGTGAATTCCAATCGACAGGTGTTACCCCAAACAGGGAAGGATCGTTGGTAGAAGGGCTTGATGACGAAAGTCCTGCCAACGGAGTTACCAATGCATAATCCAATGAGTCCCCATCTATATCTACTGCAGAATGGTCATAATAAAAGGATATGTCTTTACATATAAACAAAGGAGGTATTTCTTTGAAAGTAGCGGAATTGTTTTGAAAAGGGGTTGTGGGAGGAATATAGCATTTGAGTGTAATGCCTGGTTTATCTGTTTGATTTGGTGCATCTTGATTTTGAATATTAAGAATAGATCCATTTCTACAGCATCGTTGATGAACAATAGTATATCCCATGGTGCTAGAAGGCAGTGTGATTCGTCTGGTATAAGTTGCTTCTTCTACACATGTGCCATCTTTTATCAAACAAGGATTTACAATGACAGAGCTTACTGTAATTTTAGAACTTGGATTAAATGGCGCAGTAAAACTTTCCGTAGCAAAACCATTCGCACTATTATCTGCTACAATGGAAAATCTAAATTCAGGTAATTGACTATTGGGATTGGATGAGTTTTCTCCGTCAAATCCTACTTGAGAACTACAATCTCTATAGATTTTGAATGTAATATCATACGTTGTGCCGCCTACATGCTTGTATGAGATATATCCGCCCACAATATGCGTGGCATTAACTTGAAAAAAAGTAAAAAATAGCAAGCAAACTAGAACTCTCATTTTCAATTTTTTTATTGAGCATCAAAGATACGTTATTTTCAACTCAAAAAAACATTTTTTATTGCAATTAATAGTTTTTTTGTTGAAGTTTTTGCAAAAAAAAAGAGCACTCCACAAAATGGTATGGAACGCTCTCAAGGAACTAAAAATATAAAAAAAAGTTTTATTTTAATACTTAACTACTTCAGAGGAGAATTGGATATTTTTAAATTCTTTACATTTTCCTTTTCGAGTTCTCATAGTACATGAAAAACTTCCTTTGATGGCTTGGCCATTATATTCATGTATAGAAATAGACCCCATTTTTACAGGATCTATAGTCATGTCTCTTGTGCTGTATTCTTCCCCTTTAAATGTAATTTGGATACTTTCTTTGGATTCCCAATCGCTTTTAATATCGATTGTATTATGATTTTTCAAGTTTTTTGCATCTATTGTTATCGACATTTTGAAGTCGCCGTTTGCGGTTAATAACCACGTAGCATTATCAGCTCCTCGCATCATTTCATCTACTCCAGAAGCTGCTTGTGCTGTATAGCTTACTGTATTTTCTTCGTACACAACTTTTTTATCTATAGTAGCCAATTCGCTTCTAGTTATTATTTCTGGTTTTTCTAATTCTAATTCTTCTTTTGTACAAGAAAATAATATCAGGGATGTCATTAATAATAAGATTGATATTTGTTTCATATTCGTTTGATTTACGATGCAAAATTATGGCGACTTTTGCTTTCCGAAATCAGACTTGGATAAACGAATATTTTTTTTTGACAAATTCATTTCAAAATCTTAAAATAGATTAGTTTTTTGGATGAACATTTATTTTTCTTGGACGAAACCATTTTGCGAAAAATCCAAATTTTTACAAAATTTAGAATGTTTTAATCATTTTTATGTAGACAAGAGCATCATAATAGCTTTATATTTGCAGAAAAAAATTAATAAGTTTATGAATTCTGCTACAGACATTAGAGAACTCAATGAAATTGTTAACAAAGAGAGCCTTTTTATTGAGGTCATTCAAAGAGAACTTTCCAAAACAATTGTTGGACAAAAAAACATGGTGGACAAAATGCTCCTTGCATTATTGTCACAAGGGCACATTTTGCTAGAAGGATTGCCCGGTTTGGCCAAAACCTTAACGATTAAATCCCTGGCCGAAACCATCGCTTGCGATTTTAATCGAATTCAGTTTACACCCGATTTATTGCCTTCCGATATTTTGGGTACGATGATTTACAATCAAAAAGAAGGAGAGTTTAAGATTAAAAAAGGACCTATTTTCTCCAATTTTATCCTTGCCGATGAAATCAACCGTGCGCCAGCCAAAGTGCAGTCTGCATTGCTAGAAGCTATGCAGGAAAAACAAGTAACTATTGGCGATACTACTTACAAGCACGAAGAGCCTTTTCTGGTAATGGCTACCCAAAATCCAATTGAACAAGAAGGAACCTATCCTTTGCCCGAAGCGCAATTGGATCGTTTTATGATGAAAATATTGGTGCATTATCCTACCAAAGAAGAAGAAATCGAAATATTAAAACGAAATTCGTCTAGCTACAAATCTACCATAGAAACGGTAGTGACCAAAGAAGCTATCCTCAAAGCAAAAGATATTGTACGCCAAATTTATATGGATGAAAAAATTGAGCAATACATTGTAGACATCGTATTTGCCACTCGTTTTCCACAAGATTTTAAATTGGAAAAACTCAAGCATCTGATAGCCTACGGAGGTTCGCCAAGAGCGAGTATCAACCTTTCAATTGCCAGCAAAGCGCATGCTTTTATGAAACGAAGAGGTTATGTAATTCCAGAGGATGTACGTGCGGTTTGCTACGATATTCTGCGCCATAGAATAGGACTTACCTACGAAGCCGAAGCTGAGAATATTACCCAAGACCAAATCATAAGCGAAATATTAAATACGGTAGAAGTACCATAAAAAGTTTTATTTTTAAATATAAAGAAATAAAAACTTTAGAAATATGGAAGTTCAAGATTTAATTAAGAAAGTACGGCAAATAGAAATAAAGACCAAAAAACTCAGTTCGGAGCTTTTTTCGGGAAATTATAATAGCAATTTCAAAGGAAGAGGCATGTCTTTCAGTGAAGTGCGTGCCTATACCTACGGCGATGACGTCCGAAATATAGACTGGAATGTAACTTCTAGAAACGGCGGAGAACCTTATATAAAAGAGTTTGAAGAAGAACGAGAGCTTACTTTTATGATTCTTGTAGATGTATCGGCATCTATGGATTATGGCTCCAAAGGTCTTACCAAAAAAGATTTAATCACCGAAATAGCGGCCACACTGGCTTTTAGTGCGCTCAAAAATAGCGATAAAGTAGGCGTGGTATTTTTTAGCGATAGAATAGAAAAATATATCCCGCCTAAGAAAGGAAAATCGCATATCCTGCGCATTATCCGTGAATTGATCGAAACCAAAAGCGATAGTGAAGGCACGGATATAGGTGAAGTATTCCGATTTTTGCAAAATACGATTAAGAAAAAAACAGTAGCATTTCTATTGTCGGATTTTCTTGAGAGCAAAGAATATCAGCAGGAACTTTCGCTTATTTCTATGAAACATCAAATTTTTGGTGTACATATAAATGACCCTACGGAGCATCAAATGCCCAATATCGGTATGATCCAAATTTTCAATCCTGAAAAAAATAAACTAGAATGGTTGGATACGTCACAAGTAGCTACAGTATCAAAAAATTATTTTGAGAATGTGAATATGGAAGCACACCAATCCTTCAAAAAGTTAGGTTTGCCATATTGTAGCATTCATACGCAAGAGTCTTT
Source organism: Chitinophagales bacterium (assembly GCA_044338225.1). Lineage (GTDB taxonomy): Bacteria > Bacteroidota > Bacteroidia > Chitinophagales > JADJOU01 > CHPMRC01. The sequence goes on along the minus strand of JBIILY010000054.1, from coordinate 2,699 downwards.
TGTGCCTAAATTGGCTTCGCTTTTTAGGAAGTAAGATTTGTAACAAAACTTTTTTAGGTTTTTAAACAAATCTAAAGAGCCTTTTTTTGTAAATATAATAAATTTTATCGTATTTTTGTTGTTAGTTATAATTTAAAATTATTATGATAAAAGTACATCCTCAATATATAAAAGATGCTCAAGGGGAAAAATCAATGGTAATCCTCTCAGTCAAAGAGTTTGACACAATTATTGAATTATTAGAAGAAATAGAAGATGTTAGACTCTATGATGAAGCTATAAAAAATGATACGGGAGAGAGAATACCTATGGAAGATGTTTTTAATTTTATTGAGAATAAACGAAAAATTGTATAGCAATGTTTTATACTATTAGTTTTACAAAACAAGCCTTCAAAGATTTAGACAAAATTAGTGAGCCTTTTTATTCAAATATAAAACAAGCAATAATAAATCTCTCAGTGAATCCTCGTCCAAATGGATTTAAAAAATTAAAAGGCAGGGAAGGATTCAGAATAAGAATTGGTAATTATAGAGTAATTTATAATATTATTGATAGTGAATTAGTTATAGAAGTAATTGCACTAGGACATAGAAAAAATATTTATGATTAATCTTCTAACTTTCCCCATCCTTTATCCATTTTGGAACTAGGGGTGCTTCATACGATCTCATTTTTTGGAATAATGCATCTAAGTCATTTTCTACAAGTAGCATATCTCTATTGATAGGTTTTAGGAGTTCTTTCGCAACCATATTGTCTATCATATCTAGCAATGGCGAATAAAAATCATTGATATTCAAAAGGCCTATGGGTTTTTTGTGAAGTCCTAGTTGCGCCCAAGTAAGGATTTCAAAGAGTTCTTCAAAAGTCCCAAATCCGCCCGGTAAGGCTATAAACCCATCGCTTAATTCGTGCATTTTGGTTTTTCGTTCGTGCATCGTACTTACCAATATCAATTCCGTTAAATGGCTATGCGCTATTTCTTTGGAACTGAGAAAATGAGGCAACACACCAATGGCTTTTCCACCACTTTGCAGGCAACCATCCGCTACAGCTCCCATAAGTCCTACTTTTGCGCCACCGTATATGAGTGTAATATTCTCTCGAGCCATTTTTTGCCCTAAAGCAAAGGCTTTTTCTGCAAAAATAGATTCGCTACCAGCGCTAGAGCCACAAAAAACCGTAATGGAATGCATTGTATTCATGCTTAATTTTATATTTTATCTTTATTCCAACTCTTTCTCACCATACTCCACTCTATACATTTTGATAAGTATAAAGAATAAGGAAAGTAGAAGTGGTCCATAGATAAGTCCCAAAAATCCAAAAACATTCAATCCTACAATCACCCCTAGAAAGGTAATGAGCGGATGGGTGTCTTCAAATTTTTTGGTAAGGAAAATTCTCAAGAAATTATCGCTGCTACTTACTACCACTACGCCCCATATTATCAGGAAAATCCCCATATTTTGATGCCCCGAAAACATTAATATCAAAGCTAAAGGTATATAAATCAGTGCGCCTCCTACAAGAGGAAGCATTGAAGTAAAAAACGTGGCTATCATCCAAAGAAAAGCATTGGGAACGCCTGCTATCATATAGCCTATCCACGCTACAAGTGCTTGAATTAGTGCTACTAACGGAATAATGATGGCATTGGAAAGAATGGATGAATACACTTTTTGAAACAAGATATTTTGATTTTCTTTGTTCAGCGGAAGATATTCGCCTAGTTTACGCTGATTCCAAGAGTCTGCCGAAAAGAAAAAATACAACAAAATAATCATAATCCCTACTGTCGAAAGGAGATTGAGTCCTATATTGAGCAATTCTGGAATCCATTGACTCACTTTTTTAATTAGATTGGCGCCAAAATCCTTGGACAATACATTAAATCCAAACTGCAATTTAATCTTCTCATTTAATAGTTCCAACGCGGTTTTATATTCATTAAAATTCTTAAATATCCCCTCAATATGATGTTCTAAGATCCATATAAGTGTTCCAATAGGTATAATAATACAGAGTATGGTTATAATCAAAAATATCCACTCTGCGCCATTGCGCGAAATATTCTTTTTCATTAGAAAATGAATGGGTTTTCGAGATAGGATATAGAGCATAATAGCCCCTAAAATAGCATCGAGTATAGAAAGGAGATTGGAAGTAATCAAATATCCCATCAACACAATCGAAATCAGCAAAATGAGCTGGGTAAGCTGTCTGTTTGAAATCATATTTTTCAAGATTAATTGAGAATAGCTTCTACTCCGGGTAGTTTTTTCCCTTCAAAAAATTCGAGCATTGCACCGCCTCCTGTGCTGATAAAACTCACTTGGTCTTTTACCCCAAATTTATTTACCGCCGCTACGCTATCGCCACCGCCAATCAATGAAAAAGCACCTTTTTGAGTTGCTTCGGCTACTATTTTGGCTATACTTTCGGTTCCTTTGCTGAATTTTTCCATTTCAAATACACCCATTGGACCATTCCAAAGGATGGTTTTTGAGTTGAGGATGACTTCCGAAAACTCTTTGATAGCTTCGGGCCCAATGTCTAGTCCCATCCAGTCTTCTTTTATCGAATTGGAAGGACTAAGAAATGTATTGGCTTGTGCATCAAAAGCATCGGCAATAATACTGTCTTTGGGTAAGTAAATATTTACGCCTTTTTCTTTTGCTTTTTTGAGCAAATCA
>JBIILY010000053.1:0-6805 GCA_044338225.1 Chitinophagales bacterium | reverse complement strand
ACTCCTGTTGCTCCTTTTAAATAAATATTATTATTAATATCCTTTACAAGGTTATTACTCTGCATTGAAGCATCTTGTGTATAATAATTCGGGCTTATTAAATTAGCCCATTGTAGTTCTCTTTTTCCATTCCATTTCGCTATAAAATGCTGTAAATTATCATTTTTTGGTATTTTAGTCTCTACGCCACCTTTGATGTTAAAATTTATTTCACCTCTCAACCCTCCAGAAATGTATAAGTTATTATTTTCGTCTATATACGTCTGCCGAATACTACTTTCATTATTGTTGTTTAAAAATAAATTATACCATTCTATTTTTTGAGAATAAATACTCTGAAAATGCACTAAAATTATAAGTAATATAAGATTTATCCCTTTCATAAATTTTAATTTAAAAATCAAAAAATGAGCCATACGTCAAAATAGTATGGCTCAAAAATAACTAATCCACTAATTCCGCATTGATTTTTACAATAGCTTTAAATTCAGGATTAGTTGATAAGTAAATAGGATATTGACCTTTAAGAAGTTTTACCTTTTTATTTACTCCATCGATGTTTACTTGTTCTTCAAAAAAAGTATTTGCTTTAACATCAAAAAAATCTCTATTTATAAATTCATTTTGATACTCTGTATTATAGAAATCTTTGAATTTTAAAAGGACTATTTTATCTGTCAAAATTTCAATGTCAAAAATTCTATCCCCAACATTTAGAACTCCTCCAACGGGTGCTTTTTGCCAAATTACATCTCCATTTGGAAGTAATATTTCATTGCATGTAAATCTAAAACTTTCTCCAGGCAACTTTGGACATTTAGGTTTGTTTTCATCTCCATCAATGAATGTACCTTCGGCCGTTTGACCGGTCATACAACATTGCAGAGGTGCAGGGTCAGTATCAGGATTATAGTACGCTTGGGTAGATTTTTTTGTTTGTGCTGAAATAGATTCTTTTGAATTCTCTTTAGTACAAGAGTATATAGCAATTGAAATAAATAGAACACTTAAAATACTTAAAAATACCTTTTTCATAATTTTTGTACGGTTAAACATACCACCGAAAAGTTAAGTTTTGAATTGTTTAAATAAATCGCCTCTCCGGCGCACCGTTTCATCTCCTCTTTTTTTGTCAAAAATTCTAACTTATTACTTTTTTCAGTGCTGCGCATCACTTTTTTGTACTCGGTATAGAACTTCTGTTTTTTTTGAAGAATTCTTTGGATAGATAAATATAAATTAGGCGTTCTTTTCTCGTTTCATAGTACCTCGCTAGGCAAAAAAAGCAACCACTCTAATTTCATATCTTCTACTCCAAAAAAACAACTTCGTTTTTCCGAAATTTCGTTAATGCAAAGATAAATCTGTTTTATCGTTTTTTAATCAAATTTTGAGTGAACGTAGATTATTTTTATTAAACGTTTGAAAAAGTGCTAAAATAAAGAGTTTTTTAACATTGTTTAGGTATTTTTTAACTATTTTAACTTATAAAATAGCTCTGTTTTCTTATGTTAAAAACAAAATTTGATGAAAGAAAGTTATATTCAATTTATGAAAATTATCTTATTTATATTTATACTACTTCTTGCTACTACTAGCCGAAAAGATAGAATAGCCCAGACCGATAGAAATCCAAGGCTTATTTTTGTATATATAAGAATCAAAATTTGAATTATTGCTACTGAGCATATCTATTCCTGTAAAAACACCCACTTGTGCATTTCCAAATTCAATCATCAATCCTATAGATGGCGTAAAAGCCAACGCTTCTTGACGATTTCTAATTTTGCCTGCCGTAGTGAAGCTATCTAGGCTTACGCTCGAAACACCCATACCTAGCAACGCACTAAAGCTGACGGGCGCATAATCGCTTTTTGTATATCGTACCCCAAATGTAGTTCCCATAGTAAAATCCTTGGAGAAATCAAATGGGTCTATCCGTAGCTTGAGCGGAGTAATAACACTGCCTAGCGTAAAAGCATACCGCTGGGTATTGGCGGGCATAGCTTTGAAGTCTAGCTGTGCTTTGGTAATCAGGAAATACTTGTACTGCTCAATATCATCATCTTTCAAATACAACCTTCGTTTTCTATTTTTCTTGGACGGAAGCAAAAAACGAATGATACAAAGGTCTTTTTTGATTTCTATCAACAAAAACTTAGAACCAATAGGCGCTATAAGCCTATTGGTATCTAGTTTTTTGCCTTCAATATCGCAGCGAAACATAGGACACTCTAGCAAAAACTCATATTTTTTGTAGAAATTAGCTACACTGTTTTGAGCTTCCATAGATAACGAAGCTATCCACAAGCCCAATACAAAAAAATATCTTCTAAAAACGCACCAAAATCTTGCCATCTTCTTCCGATATTTCATATTTCCCTTTGGGAATAGTATAACCTTCTTTTAGTTCTAGCTGGGTACAAAGTTCCTCAGGTAGCGTATAGTCTTTTGCTAGTACAAAATGCTCTTTGGTAAAATAGCGCACAAATGAAGCATCTTGTATCTCTTTCTGCGATACGACCAAGATAAGTTTGTTTTCATCTACTGCCAAAGAAGCTTTTATACAGTTTTCGTACTGTGTGCATTCTTCGGCTATTGTTTTTTCATAAAGTTGTGCATGGCAAATGCCAAAACCCTCGCACTCGGGCTGACTCCCCAATGTGAGGAGGATGGAGATTATATTTAGTAAGTTCATAAGAATCTTTTTAAAAAACGCTAATGATTATATCATTAGCGTTTAGTAATAAAAATAAAATTTTATGATTTAAAAGTTAGTAATTTTTCTCATAACTTAAAGGAAATTTATTCATAAAGCCTCGTAAATAGAACCATATTAAGAAATACTATTATCTAACCTTTTACAATTTTAACTTCTCAAATACAAAATTTAAATATAATTGAAATTTTTCTCTTTATTCATTTTTGCATTCTTTTTAAATTAAAGTACTTTATAAATAAAAAAGTTGATTAATGACAAAGGGGCATTTTGTCTTGTTTCATTCTAGCAGAACAACATGCAAAGTAACCAGCTCCACAAGTAACACCTGATGACCAAGCCAAAGTTCCAATTCCTCCCGCACAATCACATTGTGTTGATCCAGCTCCTCCAGAACAGGTGCAGTCGTCAGCTTTTCCTCCATTTTTAATACACCAAGCCTTTGAAATCCAAATAATTATTTCATCAGAGAAAACTTTGGTAGAAATATCTTCTACTTCATTCATACACGAAAGCAATTCGTCATCACCCAATTTTATAATTCCGTAACATAAAATTCCCTTTTCTGAATCATCAAGATTAAATGATTCTACCTCAACACCTTCCGATACAAAACTAATACAATTTTCACTATTTTTAATAGTACAATTCTTAACGTTTTTGTTAATTTCTATATTTTTATCATGTAATTGAAAAATATAAATTGCTTTGTCTTTAGCTTCAATATTTGGAACAGCAATTACCAAATTTGTATTTTGTAGTTTTACTATTCTAAAATCATCTGCTTTTACTATATTACAAATTAAAATTAGAATTAAGTTTAAAAATAATTTTTTCATTTTTATAAATTTTTAAATTAATAAATCGCCTCTCCGGCGCACCGTTTCTTCTCATCTTTTTTGTTCAAAATCCAAGTTTAAACAAATTAGTGTTGCGCAACACTTTTTTGTAGTCGATTGAATTTTGTATTTGAAAAGTTTTTCAAATACAAAAAAATAAATGGATAGATTCTTTTCTCATTTCATAGTACCTCGCTAGGCAAAAAAAGCAACCGCTCTACTTTCATATTTTCTATTCCAAAAAAACAACTTCGTTTTTCCGAAATTTCGTTAATGCAAAGATAAATCTGTTTTATCGTTTTTTTATCAAATTTTGAGTGAACGTAGATTATTTTTATTAAACGTTTGAAAAAGTGCTAAAATAAAGAGTTTTTTAACATTGTTTAGGTATTTTTTAACTATTTTAACTTATAAAATAACTCTGTTTTCTTCTATTAAAAACAAAATTTGATAAAAGAAAGATACATTCAATTTATGAAAATTATCTTATATATGAATACTACTTCACCTTATCTTTATTATCTTGGACAAAAGCACCCCAACCGCTGTATTTTTTGCCTGTGTCTAATGTATTCCCACCTTGAAAATGATGACAAACGGCTACGGCGAGGGCATCGGTAGCGTCGAGTGATTTGGGAAGGGTTTTCATATTGCAGAGTTTTTGTAGCATAGAAGCTACTTGCTCTTTGGAGGCATTTCCATTGCCCGTCACAGATTGTTTTACTTTTTTGGGATAATACTCCACTACGGGTAGTCCTTTTGCAAGACACGCTACCATGGCTACACCTTGTGCGCGTCCTAGCTTGAGCATACTTTGCACATTTTCGCCATAAAAAGGGCATTCTACGGCACATTCATCGGGTTTGTATTCATCGATTAATGATGATATTCTTTCAAAAATTTTCTTTAACTTCAATTGATGATTTTCTAGTTTATTGAGCCGCACTTCGCCCAAACAAACAAGAGAGAGTTGATTGCCTTTGACCTTCAAAATCCCATATCCCAGAAAGAGCGTTCCTGGGTCAATACCCAATATGATTTTTTCGGTCATGAATCGTTTTAGCGAATATTGTATCTGAAAAATGTTCCAAAGTTAAGCGCTTTTGGCGCAAATTCTTTGTCCTCGGCACCTTTGATATAGGTGATAGGCAACATATATCCTGCGTTCAATCCCCACACAAAATTCTTAGTAATTTTAACGCCTAGATTGAGCATAGGATTGATGGTAATGAATTGATAATTTACAAAAGCATTTTTATCTGTAGGAAAACTCAAGCCTTTGACATTATAGATATTATAGCCGGCTCGAACTTCGGGCGCAAGGAAAATAGCGGATTTTGACATTAGATCAAAACCAAAATTTAGCCCCACAGTATTCATTTCCGAAGAGCTCATCTCTACTACCTGTCCGGCAATAGCGGATACATCATCGGAATTGAGGTGAAACATCGTTTGTCCATACAACCCAAAGTAAAATTTACCTTTTATCACGCGTTGAAGCGACATCATCCCAAAAATTCCAGTACGATTGGTTGTAGCATCCGCCGAAGTAGACACCATTCTTCCGTCCAATGCTATAGCCCAGCTGGATTCAATTGCATTGGGATCTACCGTTTTTGGCTCTTCCTTTGTAGCGGTGGTTTTTGAACCTGATTTTGATGTAGTTGCCGTTTTAGAAGTAGCCTTCTTTGTAGCAGCAGCTTTTGCGGCTTCTTCTTGTTTTTTCTTTTCCTCAGCTACTTTAGCAGCATTGGGTTTGTAATATTTCGAATTCGTTTTAGATTTAGAGTTTTGAGCATTGAAATGCGATGCCAAAATCAATAAGAGTACTAAAAAAAGCGCTTTCTTCATTTTTATACAATTTTATTTAAAAGTCACATGCCTATCTGCAGTAGACTAGCAATTCGCAAAAATAATACAAAAAAAACAGAAATTCGTTATTTAACCATTTTTAAATAATTAAACATCAAAAACTATTAATTTTATCTTACAAGAACAATCGTGCCTTTGAGTAATTTAATTTTTTTATTCAAATAATGTGCTTCTAAAGTATAGGTATAATTGCCAGCTGGAGCCCATTCGTCTCTATATCTGCCATCCCAACCTTCTACTATGGCATTGGAAGATTCAAAGACTTTTTCACCCCAACGATTGAATATCTTTAATTTTGCATATTTTACATTCAATCCATATACTTTCAAGACATCATTATTCCCATCTTCATTTGGAGTAAAAATATCAGGCACAAAAAGCTCGCTATTATCTACTATTTTAACAATTAGTTTGTCAGATGTGGTACATTTTCCAGCATTATAGGTGATTTTTACATCATAAATGGTGGTTTGGTATGGTGTAGCAATGGTATTTTTGCATGTATTACATGTAATCCCTATATCTGGAGTCCATGAAACAGAATTGATTCCTAAGGCATTTCCTTTTATGACTTCAAAATCGATTGGCGCACTTTGCCCTAAATCTATCGTGGTATCTTTTGGAATGGCATTGATAACAATATTTTCAGGGTTATTGATAAATGTGGTATCTTTAAACTGACAATCATTTAGATCTCGAACTACTACAACATATTTGCCAGAATCTAAGTTTTTGAAATTCTTTGTAAAAGAGAAACTTGTTCCTCCATCAATACTATATTGATAAGGCTCTCCTTGTCCACCTATTCCTTGAAGTTTTATTTCTCCATCAAATTTATTGAGACAAGGCAAATCTACGGTTTCTATTTTTTCTAGTTTAATAGGAGGCGGATCCAAAAGATTATAACTAAATGTATCTATACAAGCATTGGCATCGGTAATGGTCAGCTTATAATTTCCTTGCGCGAGATTCAAATTATTTTTTGAGTTATTTCCATTACTCCAGCTATAAGAATATGAAGGCGTGGCACCAGAAATGGCTAATTTAATACTTCCTGTCGATTGCCCATTACACAATGGATTGGACACCGTATCTACAATTTTGATTTCCGTAGGTTCTGTAATAGAATCTTGATATATAACTTCGCATCCATTGTTGTCTTTAACTTTTACGGAATGAACTCCTGCTTTTAGCTGAGAAATATGACTGGTCGTAGAATCTTTTCCTGAACTTTGCCATACGAAAGTATAAGGCGATACACCGCCTGAGGTCGTTATAGAAATCTCACCTTTTGGCTCATTAAAGCACAATAAATTCACTTTGGAAAGCGTAGCAACCGTCATTTTTGGAGGCTCAGTTAGGGTGATTTTATCTG
>JBIILY010000052.1:0-6873 GCA_044338225.1 Chitinophagales bacterium | reverse complement strand
TTGGAAGATTAAAAATTGCCTTTTATTGCTTTTAGGTATTTGCTTTTTTGCAAATGCGGTGGCTCAGCCTATTCCTGAAAAACCAAATCCTGCTCGTTTTATCAATGATTTTGCCAAATTATATTCCGCCGAAGAAAATGCGCAACTAGAGCAAATGCTCAAGGCTTATTTTGATAGTACCTCTACACAAATTGTAGTAGTGACCTCTCCAAGTTTGGAAGGCTATGAAATATCGCAAGTAGCTACCGAATTGGGAGAAAAATGGGGCGTAGGACAAAAAGATAATGACAATGGATTGGTCATTCTTATTGCTCCACAAGAGCGCAAAGTCAATATCAGCACAGGGTATGGTATGCAAGAAAAATTGCCCGACTTGCTGTGCAATAAGATTATCAAAGCTTATATGACGCCTGAGTTCAAGCAAGGAAATTACTACAATGGCACTGCGCTAGGACTTGAAGCCATCTTTCAAATCATGAATGGCACCTACGTTAATGATTTGGAAAATGACACACAAGAAATTTCTCCGAAAACAATTTTCATTCTTTTAATTATTTTTGTAGTATTTTTATACGTTACTTCCAAATTAGGCCAAAAATACGGCAGTGAAACCATTTCGGGACGAGGCTATAGAAGAAATAGAGATGATGATTTCTTTGGAGGACTTGGTGGCGGATTGGGAGGCGGCTTTTTTGGCGGTGGATTTGGAAGTAGCGGAGGCTCTTCATCGGGTGGAGGTTTTGATTTTGGTGGAGGGAGCTTTGGTGGAGGCGGAAGTAGTGGGGATTGGTAAATAAAAGATAATAGGGGCATTAGCTCAGTTGGCTAGAGTGCTACACTGGCAGTGTAGAGGTCAACGGTTCGAATCCGTTATGCTCCACAAAAAATAAACTATGGGTTCATTTGTCCCAATTGAAATTGTATCAATAGCTACGAGCTTTTCCAATAGAAATGGCTACAGTGTGGTCATGAAAGAGATAGGTGGCAACAGAAAATTGCAGATGATAGTAGGTGTGGCAGAGGCTCAATCTATAGTTGTGTCTATGGAGAAAATCATAACCTCGCGCCCGATGACGCATCATTTTCTTGAAAGTATTATTTCCGAATACCGCATTTCTTTAAAAAATATTCTTATTCATAAATACGAAGAAGGCGTGTATTTTGCCAATGCTATGTTTGACGATGGATTTGGCAATGTAAAAGCGATCGACTGTAGACCTAGCGATGCTATTTGTATTGCGTTGCGTATGGAAAAGCCTATCTTAGTAGAAGAAAATTTATTTGAGCTATCCAATGAGAAACCTGAAGTAGTTCTTTCTAAAGACAACAATCCAAAAGGCTACGAGAACTTGTCTATTACCCAATTGCAAGTATTATTGAGCAAAGCTATAGAATCCGAAGACTTTGAAATGGCTAGCCTTATTCAAGAAGAAATTAATAAGAGGTAGGGAAAAGAATTAGCTTTAATCCTTTTTAAAATATGAAATCAAAAAGTGATTGCCATTTCTGTTTAGATACTTTCCTAAAAATTTTGAAAAGTGAAAATGTATAAAAATAGAATTTGTATTATTGTCCCGTAATACTTATAGAGCCTCCTCCACCTGAAGAAAGACCACAGCCTGCCCAAGTATCGCTAGAGCCACTACCACAGCCGCCCATATAGGATTCGCCATATATCTCAACGACATAAGTGCCTGCAGGAATTGTTACAGTACTTGCCGAGCCACTATAATTGCCTCCAGCACTATGACTACCAGTTCCTCTATTTGTACACCCCGAATACGTATAACGTCCTCCTCCCGCAGTTAGATAAGTAGCATTTGTAGCCGTATTTCTCAGTCTTACCATAATACTTCCTTCTAATGGCTTATTTGGCGATCCACTACAAACAGTTGCATTAGCAGTGATATTTACATTAAAAGACAACGAATAATTTCCTCCTGAAACACTAAAAGTACCTCCATTATCTTGCCAGCCATTTGTTCTGGTATCGCTAGAGCCTTGAGCACATCCATTACATCCATTGGATCCAAATCCAGAGAAAGAGCGCGCAATCGAAGTTGGCTTTACATATCTTGTAAAATTACAGGTAGCAGTCCCTGCTTGTCCAGAGAGCGTAGCCGTAAAACTAAGTGTACCTGAGTTATTTGGAGTGCCTGATGCTACCAAAACCACATCTTGTGTTCCCGAAGAAGCAAAGGTACCTGATGCTGAAAAAGTAACTCCATTCACCGTGTTTGTAACGATAGAATAGGAGCCTGCAACAGCTACATTTAATCTCACAGTTTGAGTAACGGTTCCTGCAGTATATGAAGTATTTATAGTCATAGTTCCTGCCGATGCCTGAGCACAATTTGTAAAAGAAGTAGGAGCCAATACCGTTCGGGAGAGGGTACATATTACTCCTCCAATATTCAAAACAAAAGAAGCTGTCCCTGATGAAGATGGCGTTCCTGAAATGCTTACTGATAGATTTCCAGAACCAACATTAAAACTTCCTGCAGCAATAGCAGCGGTAAGTCCTGTAACACCTGTAGAAGCAACCGAAAAAGCACTATAAGAGCCTCCATTGCCTCCCGTATAAGGAACCGAGCTGGAAACTGAAGAAGCTGACATACCCGAAATTAAAGTCCCTAAATGAGTAGCAGAAGTACAGTTCAGTGTGCTTATAGATGCAGCCGAAACGGATCTTGTAAAAGAACAAGACTTACCCGCAAATGCAAAAGCAAAAGTAGCTGTACCCGATGCGGAAGGTGTTCCTGAAATATTTAGGACTAAATTTCCATTTCCATTATTTAGAGTGCCCGAAGCTAAAGAAGCTGTAAGTCCAGTAACTCCAGTAGAATTGACTGAAGCCGCACTATAAAAACCTCCATTGCCCCCAGTATAAGGAATCGTAGTAGAGGCACTAGATGCAGCTAACCCTACTACAAGAGTTCCCTGATGTGAAGTGGAAGAACATTCCAAGGTAGCAATATCAGCAGCTTTTTTAGAGCTTCTAATTTGTCCCCCAAAAAGCTGCCCCAATATATAACCATTTGAAATGGCTATAAAAAAGAATACAGTTAATGTTCTATTATTCGAAAAATACTTCATTCAATCTTAATTTTCTGTGTTCATACTCACGTATACTTTTGTACCTGCTACAATAAAGCTATATATATGCTCTTTCCCCAAGATCATTGCGGAAGTATTCATATTTTTAGTTGTAAATCCTGATGCCGAAAATGAAGCCGTTCCTGAAATAGACGTGGAAGTTAAAATTAAGGTATAGGCGCCTCCGTCTTTTAATCCAGATAATGTAAATGAAGTACCTGTGGCAGCGGTGTAAGCCAAATTGCTTTTTGTAAAATCAATAGTTGAGCTAGATCCTGCATCAAAAGCAGCATTATTGGTAGCGGCACCATTTACTTCGAGCTTTGAAACTGGTGACTTAGTTCCTACTCCTACATTACCTGAATTTTTATGAACAACCATATTTTGTCCATTTAATGATTCTACTTGAAAATATTGATTTGAATCTATATTCTTTGGATTAGCTCCAATTTTTAATTGAGCCTGAATATCTAAACAATTAAAGAAAATTATACAAAAAAATATTAATTTATACATACGCTTTTTTTATTATTTATATCAATTATTGTTCCAAAACTGCAAAAAATATATGATAGTCTGCAAAAATACCTAAACTAAATCAAAAATTAGATTTTGAAATTAATCCTTACTGAATCTTCTGTTGAGTTTATAATAAAATACATCCAAAATATTTTTTAAATACTTTTGTTTTACCACATGATAAATTCCCAATACAAATCGATTATCATTGGTAATCGCTGTATTTATCAATTAAAATCCATATCCCAATTAATTTCAGAGAATAAAGTTTGTATATTGGTTTCAAAATTGGCGTCTTTGTCTGAAAAAAAAATACTTTCATGATGGATATGATTTTGGGAAATATAGTTCATAGATTCTTTGTACTCTTCGGGATTTACTTTCATCTTAAAATTACCACAAAAATTGCTTCTATTTCCATTCTCGTCCTCTAAAGGAAACGATTCAGCCATTACGGATACTTTTGTATTTTTTTGACGTCCTTTTCCTCGTTTAAGTTTCTTTTTATAAGACTTTAGAGTATGCGTACTCATATATGCATCATTTATTTCTATCATCCCATTAAGGATTATTCAATTTTCAGATTTTCTCATAAATTCTCTAATTTTTCGTATTAAACTCCAAATGGGTTCATATCTTTTATGACCTAATTGACGTCTCATTTCATGGGCAGAAAAGCCTTTTATGGTCGAAGTCATTAAGTGAATGGCTATGATAAAACAATTTTGAAACATACATTATAGTCCCGCTAAGCAAGGTCGTTCTATATCTACATAATTTACATTCAAATTGTTATTTTCCTTTGAGCCAATAATGTTCCATATGATTACATTTTTTATACTGGACACCTTTGGCTATTCGTTGCTTTACAAAATGCTCTTTACAGGAGTTCTCATTCGGAAATTTATTTATGAAGTCTACTAGTTTCATATCTTTATTTTATAAAAAATAAAGATAATTCTTAGCCGCGTCCAAAATTGTCGTTATTCTTTAGGTAATTTTGCGGACTATCATAAAATCTTATTTCCAATAAGTGAAAAATTAAATTTTTTGCTCGAATTAGCTTAAGTCAAAAAATTATTTAAGAACAAACTCCTTCGTTGATGTTTTATTATTTGCTAAATCGTACCCAATAATACAAAATTTATAAGGCAATTCGGATTTTGAAACTTGTACAGGGATTCTATTAAATGTGATATATCCATTTGGATCATTACAATTGCAATTTGACTCGGAACCATGTTTCCAATCAAACTGAGTAAGTTCGGGGTATTTAAAAATTGGGCGAACACTATATCCCCCTGAATCTGTAGGTATGCTCTCAATACTAATAGCGTTTTCGGAAGGTGCGGTAAAATCGTTTTTAAACGTAAGATATTTAACCTGGTTAAACTGATTGTTTTTCATAACCGAAATAACATAATATCCTTCATCAATTGGGTTTTTGAGATAAACAATATTGCTATTATTACTTGAAAAATTATTTGAATTTAATGGGTCAAATTCCTTAAAAGATTCTACTTTATACGAAGTATTTAATGGTTCGTCTATAATTAATTCTATATCTTGCATCAATTGATTATTGCTAAAATTTCGGACATCATTCTTGAGTTTGATCCCAAACGAACTTGGCTTTTCATAAGGGAAATTCCCATAATTTATATCAAATTCTCCTTTGTAAAAACATTTATACAAGTTAGTTACGTCAACAATATAAGACGTATTGCTTAAAACAATTGGCTTTTGATTTTTCCTAAGTTCGCATGGAGCACCCAATTCGCATTCTCCTACTGCCCCTATAGTAGTGGTATTAATTATACCAAAAATAGCGTTTTCATTTGAAGCAAAAACTGGAGAACCTGAACTTCCCGAGTAAATATTTTGAAATTTAGCACTGTATAAATTTTTCCATAACCAGATAAATTCTGAAATAATTGAAGGTGCGCCCAAATAGTCTTCGCTTTTTCTTAAATATAATGGATTTAAAAACCGTGGATATCCATATGTAATTAATTTTGAACCAATAAATGGGGCACTTGTACTAATTTTTATTGGTACGACTCCTTTCTCCATCAACAACTTATTACTTATATCCAATTGAATTATAGCTAAATCCATTCCTTTCATGGTACTGTATAATAATTTTTTCGCTTTTACTTGAATCCACTTATCTTCCGAAACTCCTTCTAACTTATTAAAAATTAAAGTTGCATTTATCAATGAATTCGTATGAATTGTATTGTCCGAATAAAAATCACTCGCGCAATGTCCATTTGTAATTACTATAGCTGGAGAATCTGGATTCATGTTTGGAATTTCAATAAAACTAGCGGTACATGACATTGGCCCTTCAAAAAGAGCTATACCATTAAGTTTATTATTATAATTGGTATTGTTTTGTTCTTTAACACAACTATTTGTAAAAAGTAATATAATAAAAACAAAACTGTATTTTTTAACTATCAAACTCATATTTTATAATTTAATAATAGGATAAGGGACATTAGCCACAAAGCTAAATATTGTTTATCGTAAATTGTATTAATCTTTTATACAACGAACAGGACAGCCGTAAGCACGATTAAGTCCATCAGCGTTTATTCCATTTTTTAATTACCATTGTTTTGTAGGAGTGGCTAAAAACTGAGCTGATACAACAAAATTTATCGGTTGACCAAGAGGTAACGTACTTAGATTTCCTCCACCAGCATAACTCGTTCCTCCTCCAGAATTATAAACTTGAATTTGATTACCTTGTGGAACGTAAAACGCAAAGAAAGAAGATGCAGCTGCTGCGGTTTTGGCTGATGGTCTTTTATAAACAAAACAATAACTTGTAGAAGCATTACTTGTAGCTGTTGTGGGGGTTGTACCGCCATAATCAACATAAGTACCCGCATTACCCGTTGAAGTTTTTAACTGGATACCCGCCATATTTGCAGGAGAAACAGTTGTTGTTCTTACTTGAAATGCCATAATGTAATTATCCGCGGGTATTTTTGAATTAATTACGGGGGCAGAAGCAAATGTAACATTCCCTCCAAAGTGTTGCGGATTGGGTGAATTTGAAGCTATATAAGCATCCGTTACCCCTGTTTTTGAAGCACCCGCAATTAGGGCTATTTGGTCGTATTCACTTTTAGTGATACTAACTACAGAATTTACTGATGTTGCATCATAAGCTGCACCAGAAGTGTTGCCTCCAAGTGCAATTGCACCTCTTATGGCATCAAAAATAATGATATTACAAGATCCCGC
>JBIILY010000007.1:0-12194 GCA_044338225.1 Chitinophagales bacterium | reverse complement strand
ATTCTCTGAGGTAAGGCAACGCCCCAATAACCGTCCATAGTGGATTAGTCGTAAGCTCCAACGTAAGATTAAAGTTTTGAAGCGTTGATGAACTGTTATTTTTCAATTTCTCAAGTACAAACGTCTTCGATTGATTTTCCCTTACGGAAATGGGCAACGTCTCTGTTACCAACATACGATTGGTTAGAATGGGCAAGGTGTTTTCCTCGCCATCGCTAAAATTTCCTGATTTTGCTTCGACTCTGTATACTACTGCCTGATGCGTATAAGGTATCGTTACTTGCCAGTCGATATTCGTGTTCTCGCCCGCTTTAACCTCAAAGGTTTTGCGCGCATTTGTATTGCTAAAGGCTGCATCGATGGGTTTCATCGTAAACGCATCAAACCATTGTAGCTCCACTTCGCCCGATAGGTTTTTATCACTTATGTTCGATATTTTTGAGCTAAATGTCAGTTGGTCGCCTTCACGAAGAAAACGAGGCGCATTAGGCACCACCATAAGGTCTTTCTGCGTCTGCACTTCGCGTTTAAATAAACCATATTCCAAATTTTGAGTATGAGCCAATAGCTGAAACTTCCATTTGGTCAAGGCTTCGGGCGAGGTAAACTGAATTTTCACATTTCCCTCTGCATCCGTCATCAAAGTAGGAAAGAAAAAAGCGGTTTCATTGAGGTTGGTGCGAATTTTTACTTGTGAGAGGTCTTGTGACTTTTTGTCTTTTGAAAAACCAGATAATGTTTCTTTTTGAGAAATTGAAGATGGTGGTAAAGATGCTTGTCCAGCTACTTTTATTCCATCAATAACAACATTTGCATCAGCTCTACCTCCATCCATATTCATTTCAACTGGTGCCGCAGCCATCTCCATGCTTTTATACATCATACGTTCTCTTCTATAATTTTTTCCAAAATGAAAACCAAAGAAATTGATTTGATTGTGTTTTTCTGAAATAAATGAGGGGAAGTAGTTGTGAGGGTAGCGAGATAAAGAATTTAAATAATCAATTTTTCTATTAATAAATTGAGAGTTGTAAAAACTTAAATTATAATAATTGTAATAATCAAATGGATAAAAATTAATTTCGTTTATTGCAAATTTATCCAAACTAGCGTCATACATGGTTGCTAACACTTCGGCAAACACTTTTTCTTTATCTTTTCCCGAAATGGTTATTTCCCAAGTTTCTTTAGCGCCCGGCAATAATTTGTTTCTAAAGGTTTTGGTATTTATATTTAAATCATACTTTTTTTTCGGAAGGACATTTATTCTTATTTGATTGCTTATCATTGTATTTTCACTCACAAAATAATAGTTCAAATACGTCCCAAAATCATATCCCTCTTTAATAGGGAATTCATATATAGCCGTACCATTCTGAAGTGGAATTGCTTTTTTGTCAATCCATGTATTGTCAGAAGAAAGCCCTATATAGATCATTCCTTTTTCCATTCCCGAATGAAACGTAACCCTAGCCATGTCACCTATTTGATAATTGTATTTATCTTCATTTATAGTCAACAATTCATGATTCAAAACTCTTTTGGTCACTTCGTCCTTGATGTCATATTTCGCCGATGTCGTAATCGTGTCCTTTTCATAAATGGAAGAAGCTTCCGCAATGTATTTCCCCGAAATTGGATTTTTAAAATTTAATAAAACCGTATCCGAAATTTTAGTGTCAAAAGGAACTTCCAAAACGAGCTTGCGCTCCCAGTTTTCTGATGATTGTTTGTTTTTGTCAAACATTTCAAATGGAAAGTTTTGTACAAAAGTAGATTCGTCCATGGATTGATAATCCGCGTCTTCTCCCAGGGCGTTAGGTTTTATCGTTCTATTCGGCTCTATGAGTTGATAAATCTTTAACGTTCCTTTTGCCGAAACTTGCTGTCCGTTGAAATTCTCTGAGCGAATCATTAGCTTTTTCCAATTTTGAGTTGAAAACGTTTTTCCTCCTTCAATACTCAACTTTAATGGAACATCGCCTGCAATGACAACGCTTTCGGTAGATTGTGTTTCTCCATTAATATCCGTAACGTCAATATAAAGTGTGTATGAATAACTTCGTGGCAACTCCTTTCTTGGCTCGCTTGTTTTGGTTTCAAACGAAATGTAAAAAATTCCTTTTCCGTCGGTTTTGGTTTCTCCTTTTTCTATTTCTTCCGTTTTTGGCGATCGGTCATAATATCCATAATTTCTTTTCCAAAATCCCCATGGTCTTTCATAGAAAAATTGTTCCTCTCGAACGATTCGATATTTTACTTTAGCGTCGGTAATTTTGGCGCCCGAAAAAGCTTGAGCTAGCCCAGAAACGGCTATTTTTTGATCTAATTTATAATTCTCTTTATATTCATCCATTTTCACTTCAAACTTCGGACGTTTGTATTCTTCTACTTTGAATTCTTTGTTTGAAATTTCTCCGTTTTCATCATAAATTTCTTTAATTTTAATTCTAAAATCTCCCGTTACGCCATCTTTTGGCAAAATAAAACTTCCATTAATCGAGCCAAAATCATTCGTAGTCAAATCCAAAGAAGCAATTTCTTTATAATTTGCATTAACAAGCACTGCTTTTATTGCTTTCTTTTTAAGAATATTAGCGGTGTTTTTAAATTTATTATATACAATCGCTTTAAAATATACCGTTTGTGTTGGACGATAAATGCCTCTATCTAGGAAAATATCACCCGCTATTTTTGTTTGAGGCTCCTCTCTATAATAATGGCTAAAATACTTGTTTCCAATATCAATCAATTCTTTGTATTGTTGATCATAAATCCAATATCGATTGTCATGATATTCATAGCGATTAAGTCCTATTTTTTCATAAGGAATGTTTAAAAAACCCAAATTGTCGGTCTTTTGTGATGCTATTTTCGTTTTGAGTTTATAAAAATCAATCGTATGATTGGCCAGTGGTGCACCACTTTTTCTATCGACGAAGTGCATTTTTAATAACTGGCTATTCTCTTCATTTTCCGAACGCTCATTTTCTAAAACCAGAATTTGACTGACCTGGAATTGTGAATAATTGACAAAGTTTTTATTATCATCTCCTTCAAAGGCTTCATTGTTCGAAATAACAATCGCATAATTTCCAGCACTAAGTCCATCCAATTTATAAATGGCTTTATGTTCTTCATAATCTTTAAACGCTTTTAAAGCATACATTTGCGTGCGTTCGATTTTTCCGTTTGTTTGTAATTTCTTATTGTTTTCTTTAATGTAAATTTGATTTATCGTGTTTGTCGTTTCGGTCAAATTGTAGATTCGCACAAATACTTTTTCTATATTTCTATGGGTAATCAAAATTGGAATGGGCTGGTTAGGCAGCTCGGTTTGCTCCATTTTTATCGTTGCCCATGGCCAAAGAATCGATTTTTCCACTTCTTTAACGTTTTTAATCCATGGTGAATTTGGATATTTTTGCAGGGTTTCTTTGCAGATTTTCAGTGCTTTTTCTTTGTGGTTCGTTTCGTTTTTGTTAGGTAAGGTAGCGAAAATTTTGGCTATTTCAGCATAAATGACCGCATTGAAATTTTCTTGAGGATATTCCATCGCTAGTTGGGTCATTTCGCCAATATTGGATTCACTTTTTTCGATACTCGACAAACGCCAATTCAAATACGCCGCGATATTTCCATTTTCACGATGCATTTGTGCTAATTCGTATTTTTTATCAAGATACCATTGTTCGTTTATTTTCTCCTCTTTGCTTTGAATATTAAAATTGTTTTGCGTGTAAAATGAACTTATATTCCACAACAACATATCGTAGAGCGTTGGCTTTAATTCGTTGATTTCTTTGGGCATTAAAATTTCTTTCCATTCTTTCAAAGACGTTTGAAACAAAAGATTTTTATCCTGTACCGATGCTTTGAAAAGCGAATCAATATGCGTATAAAAATCATGTGTCGTCCATTCTCTAAAATCAGTAATTTTATCCGCAACTTGAGTTCGGTCTTGAATTTGCCATTGTTTGCTGTTAAAATATTGAAGATACATTTGCCCTAAAATATTTTGCAAAACGGCTTTTTTTACCCCTTGACTTTCAGCTATTTCTTGATTAAAGTTTTTAATAATGGAAACCTCTGGTTCATCTTTTTCTTCTATGGTTTCATTGAAAATTTTGGATTGAAAAAACAAGGCTTTTATCGTATGTGCATCTTTTTTATCCTTTCTTGATTGCTTTAAAAGTTCGTTGATTAAACTTAAATTGGATTTAAAATCGCCTTTTTGCTCTTTTTGGTCAATTTCTTTCCATTTTGCATCATAGTTGTAAGGCTGTGAAAATGCATTGAGAAATGAAAAGCAAAATGCGAGTGAAAAAGATAGTTTTTTCATGTTTTTATATTTTTTATTAGCAATAACGATGTATTAGACCAAAGTATTTGAATAAACGTTTAGTTTTTAACATTCTTTATAATAAAAAAGCCGCTGAAATTTCAACGGCTCTCAATATTTTTATAATGGAATGTTATCGTGTTTTTTCTTTGGAAGATTTACCACTTTGTTTTCTAGCATCTTGAACGCTTTTATCAATTTGGTACGAGTATCTTCGGGCAATATTACCTCATCTACAAAACCTCTTGCTGCGGCCTTATAAGGATTCGCAAAAGTTTCGGTATATTCCAATTCTTTTTCTTTCCACGTAGCCTCTTTGTCGCTAGACGCAGATATTTCATTTTTGAAAATAATCTCTGCTGCTCCTTTTGCGCCCATTACCGCTATCTCTGCTGTAGGCCATGCATAATTCATATCGGCTCCGATATGTTTTGAATTCATCACATCATAGGCACCGCCATACGCTTTCCTTGTAATTACCGTAATTTTTGGAACGGTAGCCTCGCTAAATGCGTATAACAATTTTGCGCCATTGGTAATAATTCCTTGCCATTCTTGATCTTTGCCCGGCAAAAATCCCGGTACGTCCACCAATGTCAACAATGGAATATTAAACGCATCACAAAAACGAACAAAACGAGCTGCTTTTCTGGAAGAATTAATGTCTAATACGCCCGCCAAACTACTCGGTTGATTGGCAACGATTCCTATACTTTTTCCACCTATTCTACTAAATCCACAAATAATGTTTTCTGCCCAATCTTTATGTACTTCAAAAAAGCTATCCGCATCAATAATTCCGTTGATTACATCGTGCATATCATAGGGTTGATTAGCATTGGCAGGAATAATAGCGCTTAATACTTTTCTTGTTTCATCGCCGATATTAAACTCATAATCTATTGGTGTGTCTTCACAATTTTGTGGGATATACGACATCAATTTTCTAATTCCTTGAATACATTCTACTTCGTTGGCTACTTTGAAATGCGTAACGCCACTTATAGATGCGTGTGTATCGGCTCCTCCCAAAGCTTCGCTGGTAATATCTTCGTGTGTTACAGTTTTAACAACGTTTGGCCCTGTTACAAACATATAACTGGATTTCTCCACCATAAAAATAAAATCCGTTATAGCTGGAGAATACACCGCACCACCTGCACAAGGGCCTAGAATAGCTGAAATTTGTGGTATTACACCACTCGCTCTTGTATTTTTATAAAAAATATCGGCATAGCCTCCTAAAGACTGAACCCCTTCTTGAATTCTTGCACCACCACTATCGTTTAATCCTATAACTGGAGCGCCATTCTGAACCGCCAAATCCATTATTTTGCATATTTTTTCTGCGTGGGTCTCCGAAAGCGAACCTCCAAAAACAGTGAAATCTTGTGAAAACACATAAACCAATCTTCCGTCGATATTTCCATATCCAGTTACAACACCATCGCCCAAATATTTTTCATTTTCCATGCCAAAATCGGTACATCTGTGTTCTACAAACATGCCAATTTCTTCAAAACTTCCCGAATCCAAAAGCAATTCAATACGCTCTCTCGCCGTCAACTTTCCTTTTGCGTGTTGCGAGTCAATTCTTTTTTGACCACCGCCTAATTGAGCTAATGCTCTTTTTTCTAATAATTTGTTTACTGCGTCCATTTCTTCAATATTTATAAGATGTACAAAACTAATTTAAAAATAAAAAAAGACGCCTTTTTTTTGTTCTATCAAATATATTTTATGGAAAAATACTATACACCACAAATAGATTAAATAAAAAAGGCAATCCGTATTGCTACAAATTGCCTTTCTCTTGTTTTATGAAAAATTCTTAACAGAAATGTT
This sequence comes from Chitinophagales bacterium, assembly GCA_044338225.1. GTDB lineage: Bacteria > Bacteroidota > Bacteroidia > Chitinophagales > JADJOU01 > CHPMRC01. The sequence continues at coordinate 6,007 of JBIILY010000007.1, read as the reverse complement.
CAAACACTTTTTTCCAATGCATTCCAATATTATCTGCCATATTTCCTTCAATTTGATGACGCTCTACAAAATGAACCAATTCGCCATCTTTGAACAAGCCCATACAAGGAGATGATGGTGGATATGGAATCGTATACGACCTAGCTTGCTGAACCGCTTCAGTGTCTACTCCTGCAAATACCGTTACCAAATTATCTGGCATTTTTTCGGTATTTTTCAATGCCCATTTTACACCCGGACGAGCCGCTCCCGCTGCACATCCACATACAGAATTAACTACCAAAAACGTTGTTCCTGTTTGTTTTTCTAATATATCGTCCACTTCTTGAGCATTCTTCAATTCTTTGAACCCCATATCTACTAATTCTTGACGCATTGGCGCTACTAATTCTTCTGGATACATATTTTTATCTTTGATTTTTTATTTAAAAACATATTGGAATTAAAAAAAGTTCATACTTTTGATTTTTTAATAATTTTATCCCCATGAAAAAAGCGATTATTTTCCATAACAATGTATGCAGTACCAGCCGAAAGGTTCTTGACATTTTGAAAGAAAATCATTTTGATGTAGAAATACGAAATTATATCCAAAATCCACCATCAGTTGACGAATTAAAAGATATATTGAAAAAATCTGAGCTAGAGGCTACGGCATTGCTTCGAAAAAAAGACAAAGTATTTAAAGAATCTTTTGAAGATAAACATTTGTCAAACGAAGAATGGCTTCAAGCCATTTCTGAAAACCCGAGCATCCTTGAACGTCCTATTGTAATTATTGACAACAAAGCAGTTTTGGCGCGACCGATTGACAAAGCAAAAGAGCTTTTCTAAGCGGTTTTGATTCGTTCGTCTTTTGTCAAAAGAAAAACTACTGGAGTAGCAGAAGGAAAAATAAACATCAAAAAAAGCCAAAGTACCTTGTTTTCAAAGGAACTTGAAATGATTTGAAAAATTGCTATAGCCCATAAAACTATAGTTGTAAAAACCATTGATCCCATTGAAAGAATTAATATTTCGTTAGCTCCAGGAAGATGTAAGATTTTAAATAGTGCTCCTAAAACGATAAATGCAACTTGTAGTACAAAAATTATTGCTACAAAAATTAGAAGACGTGTTTGTTTTTTCATAAGTTTAAATTTATTTTAATAATAAGAAATTTCCTTCTTTTTTCACCACTTTGCCTGGAATGTAGGATTCTCCCACAATGGTATAAAAATAGGTGTCTTGCGCTTGAAGCGAACCTTTGTAATAGCCATCCCATCCGTTATTTTCATCCTGTGAAAAGAAAAGTAATTGACCCCATCGATTGTATATTTTAAAAGATTGTAGTTTTTTGATTCCAAAACCTCTTGCATAATAAACATCGTTATTGCCGTCTCCATTGGGTGTAAAGGCCGTAGGTGCATTGACAATAATATCTTCAAATATTTTGATATGAAAGGTTGATTTATTTGTAAAACAGTTTAATAGCGTTTCTTTGACGTCCACTTCATAAAATATCTCATTCAAAACATATTTTGCCGTTGGATACGAGCAATTGGTACAAGTCAAAAAACTATCGGGCTTCCAAATGGCCGCATACGTATCGTACAATTCAAATGGCAAAACAACATCGGCTCCTTGAGCTATTGTCGTATCAAACGTTACGCTTGGCATAGGACGAATCACTTTCAACACCCTTGAAGAAGCGGTATCGGCACACCCCGAACTATCAATTACAGCAATAGCCTTAAACTCAAACGAAGTATCTGATACGGTCATAGTTCTCCAGCTAGGATTTAACAGAAATTTTACTCGTGGCTCCCAATAATAGCTTGTGTTTGCGACTGTATCTTTCTGAATTAAATAAGCCGTGTCTCCTTTGCAAATGGTATCGTTGGTTGGATTTGATTTAGGTAATGGATATAAAATTACGTGTTTAGAAAAAGAGTCTTTGCAGCCATATTGGTTGTTGGCCGTTTTCAGCGTAATCCAATAACTTCCTGGGTTCGGAAAATTGTGATATCCCGGTTCTTTATTATTTGAAGTGGTTCCGTCGCCAAAATCCCAATTGTAGTTGTCTACATTGGACGAACTATCTTTGATGTGAAACGGGGCAAAACAAATAGAGGTGTCTCCATTAAAATTTCTTCCAAATTTCGCAAATACTTCTCTTATGTTTATCGTTGTATCAAACGGGACAGATTGACAAAATCCATCCTTTGCAAAAAAACTTATTTTGGCTTTTGTTGAGCCCGTCAATGGAACAAATTTATATTGATGTCTAATGGGCGCTATCGAATCAAAGGTTCCATCGCCAAAATCTATACTGAACTTAGCCACATCCGATGTGTCGAGTATTTTGAATTCTATACTATCGTACTTACAAATATTATTTTTATCCATAGTCATTTTTCCCTTTGGTTCAAAAACCTTAAACGACCTTTCCGTTGTGTCTGAGCAATAAGCATTGGAGGCACTTAAGGTCACATTATTTTGTCCTTTTGGCATGGTAGTGGTGGGTGATGGAACGGCAAAATTTTGTGTACCCAGCGCATTTAAAACCGTCCATTTAATGGTACTTGAAAGAACACTTGAATTGTTAGAGTCAAAATGAAGCAAGCTAAGCGAAAACGGACTGCAAAAGGCACCCGAAGTGTCTTTATCACTTAAAATAGCCAACTTTGGTTTTTGTCTTACGGTTATGGTTTCATTTGTGGTGTCAACACAATTTTTATTTGAAGAATCTATCGCTGTAATTTGAATATTGTACGTTCCTAATGCTAAAAATTTTCTGTTTACATTTTTTCCTATCATGGTGTCTAGTGGTGCAAAACGCCATTTTACAGTTCCGGGAAACGTTAGATTACTTTTTAAATTTACGATAGAATCCTTGCCTAAACATAGATTTTTTGACAAAGGATCTAATGTTAAATCAAATATTTTCGTCTTTATAACTTTTGAAAAATCATTTCTACACCCATACGTATTTCTGGCTGTAAAAGTAGTGGTATATGTTGTAATTGCTGGATTGGTGTAATAATGAAACGTATCATTATCTGTCAAAAAAGCGTTGGCTCCATCTCCAAAATCCCAACGCATCATCGTAAGTGGAAATCTTGAATATACATTGCTATAAAAATTTACCGAATCCGATACGCAAAAACCGCTATCTATTTTAGGAAACGAATAGATACTATCTAGAATAAGCAACGCTGTATCTTTATGAATACAATTCATATAATTGCGAACAGTCAAAATTACGGATTTTGTTAACGTATCTTTATAGTTATAACTAATATTTGAAACTTCGGATCTTTTTGGTGTCGTATCGGGGGAAAATTCCCAAAGAAAGCTCGTGTTTAATCCATCATTTACATAACCAGAAGATGCACTTGCTGTTATTAATTTATTAAGAATTGACACGCAATATACGAAAGAATCTTTGTCAAATTTTGCAAGTGGCGTTTGTATTTTTACATTAATCGTATCAAATGCGGGAGGGCAAGAATTTGTGTCGTTTTTTGCTTTTAATACCACGGAATAATCTCCATCGGCAGGAAAGGTAAAACTCGTTTCTTTTGCGGTACTTGTTCCCAATCCTGCAAAATTCCATTCATACGAAGTAGCTTGTTCGCTCAAATTCTTAAACATTACTTTTTTACCCGAATCACAGTTCATGACAGTTTGAATCTTTGCCGAAGGCCCTTTTATATATATCGATTTTGTAATGGAAGCAAAACAATCGTGGTTTGAAGCCTCCATGGTTATCGTCTGAACGCCGACTTTTTTTCTAGGGTTATATGTTAGATTGGGTTGATTAAAACATTGAAATCCTTCTGCCCAATATTTAATAACTTGTGCTGAATCTGATGCTGGAATTAAACTATTGAGCACTATATTCGTGGCAGGATCCGATGCACATCCTCCATTTAAAGTTAATGAAAAATCAACATTTGGCACTTTTCCTACTCTAATTTCTGTTAAATACGTTGTGTCTACACATCCATAAATATTTGTCGTAATCATCATTGTTTTATATCTACCCGAGGTAGTATACATATGATAAATGGTATCGCTAAAGGTTGTAAATGTTTCTTTTGGCGATCCATCTCCATATATAAATTCCCACTTTGTAATAATGTGGGGCGGATTATATATATTTGTTCTGTCAAAAAAACCTACGTTTAATGGCGCACAACCTTCTGATTTTGTTGGGGCTACATGTGCTATCAATGGATGAAAAAACGTTGAATCAAACAAGAGCTCACAACCAAACTTTGTTTTAACCTTTATCGCAATATTTGATTTGGGTTGTTTCCACGTTATGGTGTCATAATTAAAGGCATACGTAATAGTGTCTTTAATTTTATTGCTGAGGATTATGCCTTCTGGCATTTTTATCCATGATATTTCCGATACAATATCCGGGTCTAAATATTCAACCTCAAAGGTGTTTTTTTTATTACACAACGGATTTGGAGTAATTCTATAATTGATTTTTTGATCTATTACAACCACGTTTTTTGTTACTGTTTTTGGACATTGTCCATTGATACGTGTAGTAACCGATATGGTTTTTATTCCCGGCGTGCTATAGGTTACATAAGAACTACTGGTGGCAACCGATCCTGTTGAAGATGCTCCGGAAAAATTCCATTGAGTTGATACTCTAGAGCTCGCATTATGGCTCACATTTGTTAGAATATTAAGACAAATTGTATCGGGAACAAAAATTTTTGACAAATCATTTTCTACAATTTCTACTGATGTATTAAAGGTTCCTTCACAGCCGTTATCATCTTTTACTGTTAATGTGGCCTGCTTTACGCCGTAGGTATTAAACTGAGCTGAAGGTGGCGTTTTGGCTGAACTTATAGTGCCATCTATGTTCCAATTATATGAAGTAATGGGGGCGGTGTTTACAAGATTGCTAGAAAAAACAGATGTCATTGGTAGAACACAACCCAAAAATGGAGTCCCCTGTATCTGACCGCTTATTGAAGAGGTTTTTACTTTTGCGGGTATACTTACGGTGACATCGCAGTTTGAATTGGATGGAGAGGTTTTGAGTTCAAAGCCCAAATTAAAATTACCATTTGACATATATGTATAACTTTGGGATGCTACTCCACTTCCCGTAGCCGTGGTGGATGCCCCTGTACCAAAAATGTACTTAAGGCTCGATATAGATACCGCTGGAGGCAACGTTATATTTGGTGTAATATTAACCGTAAGCGGCGAACAACCCTTATATTCATTAGGAACCGTAATTACGGGTTTGGAAGATACCGAAACCGAATAGGTTTGAATAACGGGACAGGTTTTGCAAGTCCTTAAAGAAACGGTATAACCTTGTGGTTGTAAAAATTTATTTGTTGGGTTTGACAATTCGCTTGAAGAACCATCTCCAAAATCCCAATAATATGTTGACATTCCAGTAGGTGGCGTAAAAACAACATCCAATGGAGCACAACCCGATGAGGGAGATGCTTGGGAGCTCATTTTATAAATATTAAAAGATAAAAGAATCAGTAAAAAAGCTGTTTTCATGTTTTAACGCTACTTTCCTAGAATTTTTCTCAAAAATAAAACATTTTTCTTATTTTTGTATATTAATTTTTAATTGTGAAAGCTTTATCTATAATTGTTTTAGTGTTTTTTGTGTCTTTTTTTTCCTATTCTCAAGAGCAAAAAAGTCTTGAGTGTATGAATCGAACATATAGTATAGTTGTTCACATAGTTAAAGATAAATTTGGTTTTACGAATTATAATTTAACCAATTTGAATCAAGCAATTAATCGTTTGAATCAAGAATGGAAACCCATGTGTGTAAGTTTTTCGGTATGTGAAATTAGGTATATATCCAATTATAATTTTGATGATTGGGATGAGACAAGGTTAAAGACCGAAACTCTTGCATTATTTGCCGAACCAAAACATATCAATGTTTTTCTTGTGGCTTCCTCCTCTCCAAACGATAACGGTGGGTTTGCTACTCAAGATGGTATTTCTTTTTCTTCAA
>JBIILY010000019.1:0-9058 GCA_044338225.1 Chitinophagales bacterium | reverse complement strand
CCGCTATAAATATTGAATGGATTCATCAATTTGGCCATTTTTTTGGGCTTTTGAACACGTATGAACCCGGTGAAAAAGTGGATGGAACAAATTGTAACACCTCTGGAGACAAAATATGTGATACGCCAGCTGATGCTAGTGGCCTTTTTGTAGTTCCTACTTGTATATATGAAGGAGTCAACAAAGATGTAAATAACCAATATTACAAACCTTTACTTGAAAATTTCATGAGTAATTATGGTATTTGCAGAAAAAGTTTTACGCACCAACAATATGAGAGAATGGTCAATACTTTAAAAATAAATCCTTCCGCTAAATTTTAAAACTAGTCAAACCATACACCGCTCACCGTGTCTTGTGAGGCACCCGTAACGGTAGCAAAAACATTTACTCTGTTTTCTATATTTCGCACTCCAAAAAAGCACATAGCAAGGGCTTCTTTAAAATTAACAATTTGCTTGTTTGGTATTATAACTTCGCATTTTGTATGATATTGTAATCGTTCAATCAAAAATTGATTACATGCGCCTCCACCTGTTGCTAAAAGGTTGTGCTGATTATCATTTGACAATGTATTTGCAATTTGAATAGCTATATGCTCGGTCATAGTTGCCAGAATGTCATTTATAGATAACGGAAATTGATCCACCAACGGTTTTATTACATTTAAAAACATGCCATTGTCTATACTTTTGGCTCCTTTTGTTTTATAAAAATCTATTTCGTTCAATGTCTCTAAAAGCGGTAAATATATCTTGCCTTTTTTTGCAAAATCGCCATTTTCATCGTATTCTTTTCCCAGCAATTGTGCGTAATAATTGAGCGCTTGATTACAGACTCCAATATCATAGCTATAAATTTCATTTCCTCTTTTTTCTGAAATATTACAAATTCCACCGAGATTCAGACAATATTTATATTCTGAAAAAAGATATTTATCCGCTACCGGTACGATTGGGGCTCCTTGTCCTCCATAAGCTACATCTTTTTCACGTAAATTTCCCAAAACCTTTATTTTTAACTTCTGAGCCAATAGCTGATGGTTGGAAATAGCATGCGTAATACCTTCGGTTGGATAATGAAAAACGGTGTGTCCATGATTTACAACAAAATCTACTTTTATATCTTTGTTTTCATTTAATAGCGATATGATTGCTTCGGCAAAAAAATAAGTTAAGACGTTTTCTAGCCTTAATAAATCAATTGAGGTTAAGGTTCGGCAATTTTTTAATTTTTCATATAAATCATTTGGATATTCGATGGTTTTTGCATTAATTATTTCAAAGGAATATTTCTCATCGTGGGAAGATATTTTAGCTAAACAAATATCTAGTCCATCTAAAGAGGATCCACTCATCAACCCAACAACGTTATATGTTTTCATGTGTTTATTTATTTGTTTTGAAGCGATACCGCATATAAGCTTACAGCATCTATTTCATCTTCTCTCAAAATATTTTTATATGGTGTCATGGCACCTTTTCCATTCATTACTTGATTGATTATTTCTTGATGCGTTTTTTTGCTTTTGGTTAAATCTTTAGCACCAGCAAAACCAAGCTTTCCATCCGCACCATGACAAGACACACATCTTTCTTTGTACAATGTTTTACCATCTGGCGCTATGGTGTTTTCTACCATGGTTTGTGGTGTTTCGTTTTGACACGATATTGTTACAAATAAAACCACGATACCAATCCAATATTTCATAAGAATAATTTTATACAAAAATACACTCTTTCTAGTATTTTAAAAGAATCTTTTTAATCTACTGTTCTTTTTAAACTCAAAGTTAAACTTGGTTTTCATACCTTTGTCTTCAAATCTAATTTTTTATTTATGAATTCGATAGCCCATTTTATTGACTTAACGCTTTTGCAGCCCAATGCATCCAAAGAGGAAATCCTTTCTCTTTGTCAAACGGCTGTGGACAAAAAAGTTGCGGCCATTTGTGTGTCTCCTTTTTATGTTTCTTTTGTCAAAAAAGAACTAGCCAAAACAGATATAAAAACGTGTACCGTAATTGGTTTTCCCAACGGCAACCAAACAACAAAAAGCAAAATTGCAGAATTGAAAGAGGCTATAGATAATGGTGCAGATGAAATAGATTTTGTAATAAACAGACACATGGTGTCAAACGGCGACTTTAATGATATTAAGATTGAAGCATCGTATTTAATAGATTTGTGCAAACAAAAAAACATCCTTTCTAAATGGATAATTGAAACGAGCTGTTTGAGCAACGAGGAGATAGAACAAATATGTGAAATAGCCAATGAAATAAAACCAGATTATGTAAAAACAAGCACAGGCTATTTTGGTGGATGTACGCAAGACGTGGTGGTTCTATTGAGAAAATTATTGCATCCTTCTATAAAAATAAAAGCTTCGGGAGGGATTAAGACTCTTGATTTTGCTTTAAGCCTCATTCAAGCGGGTGCCGAAAGACTAGGCACATCCAGCGTTGACCTCTTGGATTAATTTTATTTCAATAAAATAACATTTCCCGTTTTCGTTTGGGTTTTATTATCATTTCCTAAATATGAAATAACATACATATAGCTATCTTCATCGGACATTTCTCCTTTATTATTCATTCCGTTCCAACCGAGAAATGGATCGTTTGTTTCAAATATTTGTACTCCCCATCGGTTAAATATTTTCATGTTAAACGAACTTATATTTGACCAAAATACAAAATAAGGCTTGAACGTATTAATTCCATTAACCTTAAAAGCATTGGGAATATGCACAATGGTTCTATCTGTAATACAAGCGAACGTTGAGGTAATCGTAAAAATTTTATTTTTTATTTCTGCTGTGGTATCAAAAGTAATATCTGATTCTAATTTATAACAAAACGCTCCCGGTGACGCAATATCATTTTGAATATCATGGTCAAAACTAAAGGTATTGCTAGACATAAAATCTTTTAAAAGTTCAAAAGTTCCAGTCCCCTTTTGAACATAAAGTCTTTGTGCTTGAATGGTATATTTTGTTTTGGTTTCTGGCGCAATAGGCTTCGTCCATTCCAAATGATTATTAAACAATCCCGTTTGTTTTGCGCTTAAATATACTGTATTGGTTTCTATTCCATCCATGCCTTCATTGCATTTGTCCAAAAAAACAATGTCATACGTATGCTGAGAAGACGTGGGTGGTGCTATGTCGATGTATGAATAAAAACCTCCGCCCTCTTTTGTGGGGTTATTGATTGAAAATGAATTAAATATATCTCCCGAACGATTATTTTGAACCACAAAAGCAAACGATTGATATTGTGCAATACTATCACAAAACCACGTGAGCTTTGCGGATGTGGGTGTCAAAAAACTTGCACTCACCATTTGCAATAGTTTTGGTTTTTGAATTTTTTCAGATTTATAACAAAATTCATTTGAATATGAAATAATAGTATCTATTGTTGGGTGGATTGCTTTGATTTTGATACACAAACTATCTCCATAATTAAATTCTGTATAAATAAAAGAGGTATTGTCAAATGTATGAGTAGCTATTGTTTGATAGCCCGTATTGTTTTTATTTACCAAAATTTGATACTCTTTTACTTTGTCATTTGGCCAGCCTTTGTAACCTATCCAACTTAGATTTATAGTACCTTTACAATTGTCGTCTACCTTGTTCAGCAATACAGGCGATTGTCCAAATGAACTAGAACTGGTTCCATTATTTCCTCCACATTTATCCATGGCCGCTACGGCATATACTAATACTTCTTTGGATGGATCGGTATTATTGTCTATATACTTTGAGTTCATTCTACCCACTACGGTGTCTAAAATACGCACTTGTGGAATAAGAACCGGATAGCCCCAAACTTTGTTTTGAGTACTTGTCGTCCAATACACAACCGGTTTGTTATTTTCTATAGATACTTTTATTATTTCGGGTCTTTGGACTTGGGTATTGTCTAATGTGTCCGATTTTTTACTTGTTTGTATCCCACAATTAAAATCCGACTCCATATAATAATAATGAGTCAATGTATTAGAAATCCCCAAGTGTGTATACGAATTGCTAGAGACATTGGTTTCTGTATGAATCAATGTATATGGGCCTGAATAATTGGTGGCATGATATAATTTATACCCATTAATCGATCCACATGAAACGACTGGAGTCTCCCATGTTATTATGTTTTGATTGGTTGTTTTTTGAACACAGATTAGTTTGGGTGCATCGTATTGCTGTGCATTTAAATTAATACAAAGCGCAAACCAAAAAATTATGAATATCCATTTCATTTTATCTAAATGATTACTTTTACCATTTTTTCAAAATTAAACAATTCTTTGTTAATCTTTTCTATTTCAAAAGCATTATAGTTTGATATTTTTTCCTTATATAAATTATAGTCCATTCCCATTTTATAAAACTTTACATGATACGCCAATTCGTTCATGGTACTATTTGTGCTTCGTATCCACTGACCATAAAGTTGTTTTTTGGCTTCATTAATGATTTTTTCGTTTTTATAGAAACGTTCAAAAATCCTCTTTATTTCAATTAAGGATGGATTAATGTTTTTAGGTGCTGTTTCGTAAGCAATAATCCATGTTGCAAAATTTGGAAAAGGCATTAAGTAGGAATAAATACCATACGTATAGCCTTTTTTCTGTCTAATTTCCTTCATGAGCTCCGACTGGAAATGTCCACCTAAAGCCATATTTAAAATTTCCATTGAATACCATTCTTCTACATGGTTGTATTGAACAACGGTGGCTAATCTTATTGACTTTTGTGTTGTTTTTTCTTTTTCATTTGTTTTTGAAAAATCTTTTGAATCTTCCCAAGTTGGGCTTTCTTTATATAATTCATATTTTTGAGACAAATGATATATTTCAATTTGTTTCTCTATACAACTTATATGATTTTTATTAATATTTCCAGAAATAAAGATTTGTGGTAATGCTTTTTTAAAGAATTGATTGTGAAAGTCCAAAACATCTGCTTTTTTTATAAAATCATAATCTGCTGGTCTGCTATAATATCCATAAATAGACTCTGGACCATATATTTTTTCGGAAATTTCTTTGTCGCTTTTTACATCATTTTGTAAATCTTGCTGTTTAAGTTCTTCTATATTTTGATTTACCAAAATTTGCCATTCATTATCATTGATCTCTTGCTCGTACAGTGTTTCAAAAAATAGCGGAATTACGTGTTCAATAAATTTTTCTAATACATACATCTCTACCGTTATGAATAGAGGAGATGCATATACTTCAATAGACGCTCCAAAAAAATCAATTGCCGAATTTTGTTCGTATGCTGTTTTTGATTTTGTGCCTTTTTTAAAAATTTGAGCTGACAGTTGCGCTTGCAATTTTTTCGATTCTAGATGTCTTCCTATGTTATAAACAAAGACTATTTTTACCAAATCCGATTTTTCTCTTAAAATTATCATATTCTAAAAATCAGATTTATAAACACTTCTTTTTCCATCAGTATATTTTATAACTAAGGCATCTGAGATTCCTTTTGATATAATAGATTTACACATTTCTATTGCCAAGAGCGGTGACCGGGTTCTTCCAATATAATATCTATAAAAGCCCTCTTCATACCGTACTTCATATCCTGCCAGAAAAGGTAATTTTTCTAAATTGATAGCCGTGTTTTTGGACATACTATATACCTGAACTAAGAAATATTCTTCAATTTCTTTTACGGGGCTTTTATCGTCCTCGTCTCTTTTAATGGTAGCTGTAGATGTAAATACACCTGTCTTTTCTTCTTCTCTTTTTTTATAGTCAATTTCAACGCCTTTTGGTTCAAACACAGGAACGGTTTTTGGAATATAATTTGGATTTATCGATGCTTTATAAATACTATCTTTAATTCTTTTTTGTTCCGCCTTCTGTCTTTTTAATTTTGCCTTGTATTCGGCCATTGTATCTTTAATATAAAATCGTTCTTCATATTTTTTAATAGAATCTCGGCGTCTAATTTCTTCTTTTGTAAGTGGAGTTGTCGTGTCTTTTTCTCGAGTATAATACCTTTTATTTGCCCTTACATTCAATATTCCATTTTCTGCCACTTGGTCCGTAGTATCTATTTTTAAGTGTTTGGGGTCTAGTGGGTCTTTAGCTATTTTTTTCTTTACGGGTGCATAAATTTTTAGTTGATCTTCATACGGAATCACATATCTTTTATCAATAGGTGGCAATTGCCCAAAAGTGGCAACGTATTCTTGAAGACTTTTTTCTATCATGCTTTCATTTAGCTTTTGTTGCTCTTGTACAATTGTTTTTCTAATATATGCCGTTTGTTCTACATTGGTCACAATTTCATCGGTATAGTCATAGTGAAGTTCTGGCAATTTATCAAAAAAAGCATATCTAAGATCGGTCAACGCTACTTTCATATTTGAATACTGAATATAATTGACCCCTACGTTTTTTATATGTTTTTCTTCAATATTATTAATGGGCACTACCGCAAAACGTTCGTTATCCTTAACGGTCCACAAAGGGATAAAACCCATATCATGCAGTTTTACTAAATTGGAACGTTTGTGTTTTTTTAGTACAATTTCTACTATGGCAGATTTATTGGTTTCTCTAGTATTGCTATCTGAATTTATCGACCCAATATTATTAACAATAATTTTTTTGTTGCCTCCCGAAAAATTAAGCAAATCGGCGCTGGTAAATCCTTTTTGACCCGTGCCAATAATTACATCTACTCCCAAATTGACAAGCTCTACATTAAGTCCTAATTTCATAGAATCGGGAAAATCTTTCCAATCCATATATAAAATTAAATAATCAACCAACATATCCTTTGCCCTTTTTATGTCTTTACGGACACTATCTATATGAAAAAAATTAACGTTTTCCTCTCCAAAATCATAAAATGAAGAATCCATTGTATAGTTCAAAAATCCAATTCTAATGTCTTTTTTTTCTAAAACCAAAGGGAAGTTTTTCTTCTTGTCGATTTCATTATAATACAAGCCGGCTCTATAGAATCCTATTAAATCCAACTTGTTAAGCGTTTTAAAATTATAATTATCATTAAGAGAAGTTGCTTTGTTATTGGCTAGCATCATGATATTAAAACCCGAATAGCTCAATTCCCCCAAAAATTCATCGGGTGCCGAAAATTCGAATTTGCTAGACGAATTATAATCCGGGAAATTTGTTTTTAAATTTGCCACCACAAAATCACTAAAAAAAAACATTGGCTTTATTTGTCTAAACCAAGTTCGATAGGAAATATTTCTATATTCATCTCTTGTAGTATGTTTGTTAAACAAATCTCTACTATGTAAAATATCTCCGCACAACATGAGTCTAAGATAATTGTTGTTTGAATCATTTATCATATCCGTCTCCATTTCTGAAGAAGTAATACGCATACCCATATTTTCGAATTGAGCCTCCAATGAATTGAAAAGTCCTAAAAAAACAATAAGAAGTAATGATTTATTACCTTTTCTTAAAATACTCATGTATCATTCTATTGGTATATATATGTGTTCCTTTTTTGTTTTCAATGGCTGTGGCTATCATCATTTTTGCCAATAATGTAGCTGGCATAGCTTTAATTTCTTTCAAAAAACCTAGCATTAAAAAATTAAATGTTCTTAAAAATCCTTTTGCCAAAGATTCAAAAAAACGAAATTCGCTTCGCTTTCCCAATAAAACCGATGGTCTAAAAATATGTAATGCCGGAAAACCAATTTTTATCAAATCTTCTTCTATTTGTCCTTTGGTTTTGTTGTAAAAAAAAATCGATTTAGAATTAGCACCTTTACTGCTGATATAAAAAAATTGTTTGACCTTATTGTGATTTGCAATTTTTGCTATATTGATACAATAATCGTGTTCTACTTTAAAAAATTCATTTTTCTTTCTCGCTTGATTCATCGTTGTTCCTATACAATAAAACAAATCGTCGCATTTGATCATATCCCAGCTTTTATGAATATCTCTAAAATCCATAAATTCAAAGGTGATTTTTTCATGTTCAATTTCAATATTTCTTCTATTGAGCAACGTTACTTTTTCATAACGTTCGTCTTCAACTAAATTTTTTACGATCTCATTTCCCACAAGTCCATTAGCTCCAAAAACGATTGCGTGTTTATTTGACATAATTCTTTTATAAAGAATGCGAAATTATTAAAAATGATTTATAAAAATGAAATTATTTTTCCACCTATATCTAAAATAAAATTTATTTTTGCCAAATATAGTTTATTATGCTTTTTTTAAATTACTTCAAATATGATAAATATTGCTATTGGCTGTGATCATGCAGGCTTTGTCCTTAAAGAACTCTTTAAATCCAATTTTAGCTCACAGTACACTTTTATAGACATGGGCACTTTTTCATTGGATAGCGTTGATTATCCAGATTATGCACACCAAGTGGCTCAAGCAGTAGAAAATCATGTTGTTGATTTTGGAATTTTAATCTGTGGTAGTGCTAATGGTGTAGCCATAACCGCAAATAAACATAATGGCATAAGAGCTGCTATAGCTTGGCTCCCTGAAATTGCGGCTTTGGCAAAACAACATAATAATGCCAATATTCTCTGTATACCGGCACGATTTGTATCTACAGAATTGGCCTTTGAAATTTTCAACGCCTATATTACTTCAAGTTTTGAAGGAGGAAGACATCAAAGCCGAGTTGATAAAATTCCAATTTATAATTAATATTTTATAATTGTATCTACTTAATTTGTTATAAAAAGGGGCTTAACATTTGTTTAACATCAAAACGATATATATATATATACTTTTGTTTAAATTTTAAAACTAATTTAATAAATTATGGAATTTTTTAGCATGTTGTCAAGCCTAGATGGTAGTTTGCTTTTTTTATTTATATTTTGTATTGCCACTGTGCTCATTTATGAATTTATCAATGGATTTCATGATACCGCCAATGCCGTTGCTACTGTTATTTATACAAAATCATTAACAGCCAAACAAGCTGTATTTTTATCAGGATTTTTGAATTTTGCAGGAATGGCTCTTTCTGTTTATTTATTTGGAATGAAAGTAGCTGTAAAAATGGTGCA
>JBIILY010000051.1:0-6932 GCA_044338225.1 Chitinophagales bacterium | reverse complement strand
GAATTCTTATCTTTGCTTTTTTAAATTAACATCCATGAGTATAGGAAAAGCCATTATGGCTCGAAGCAACAATCAATGTGAATTGTGCAAATCCACTGAAAATTTAAATGTATACGACGTTCCAGGTTCTCCCAATAATAGCTCCGATGAGAGCATAGTGGTGTGTGAAAAATGCAGCAAACAATTGAACAAAAAAGAAGAACTAGAGCCTGCACATTGGGGTTGCTTGAATGAAAGTATGTGGAGCGAGGTAACGGCGGTACAAGTAGTATCATGGCGTATGCTCAATAGAATGCGAAACGAAAGCTGGGCAGCGGAAGCTATAGATATGATGTATTTTGACGAGGATACGATGGCGTGGGCCAAAGCTTCGGGCGATCATGAAGGCAGTAGTGATGTAGAATTTCATAGAGACTGCAATGGCACACTTCTCGAAACGGGCGATACCGTTGTAGTTATTAAAACTTTGGATGTAAAAGGCTCCTCTATCAAAGCGCCACTAGGCACTGTGGTTAAAAACATCAAATTGGTGAAGGACAATTTTGAACAAATTGAAGGAAAAATCGAAGGACAAACCATCGTCATTCTTACAAAATATTTGAGAAAAGGATAATTCAATTATTGATGACTGAAAATAATCTATTTTTTGAAAATTTAGAAAAAAACCAATCTGAAATCAGCCTCAAAATTGATGCGCTCAAATTGGAACAGAGTAGTACGTTGGACGACCTTTTTGATATACATCACGAAGCCGTTTTTGAGAAAACAGACTGTCTTACATGCGCCAATTGCTGTAGAAATTACAGTCCCATCATAGAACAGGAAGATATAGACCGAATTCAAAAAGCCTTAAACGTAGATGGCAAATATCTTTTTGACAATTTTATAGAAATGGATGAAGATGGCGACTTCGTATTCAAAGCGCAGCCCTGCCCTATGCTAGACCTCGACACCAATAAATGTACAATATACATAGACCGTCCCAATGCCTGTGCCGAATATCCTCATACCAAAATGAAACGTATCAAAACACATTTGGAACTGCTAGAAACCAACGCTACCATTTGCCCCGCAGCCAATGAAATACTAGACAAAGTCTATAGTGCCATTAAAAATAACGAATAAAAAAAGGATAGGTTGAAAAACATAATTTATTTTTGTATCCCAAACCCAAAAAATTGAATGAGATGAAAGCTATTATCCCTGTAGCCGGAGCTGGAACCCGATTGAGACCCTTTACATACACACAACCCAAAGCGCTAATACCTGTGGCAGGCAAGCCAATCATCAGTTATATCATTGATGATTTATTGGCCGTGGGAATTAAAGATTTTGTGTTTATTGTGGGCTATTTGGGCGATAAAATTGTGGATTTTGTCAATGAAAACTATCCTGATATTGAGGCTAATTTTGTCTATCAAACCCAACGAGAAGGACTGGGACAGGCCATATATCTCACAAGAGAATATAT
Organism: Chitinophagales bacterium; assembly: GCA_044338225.1. Classification (GTDB taxonomy): domain Bacteria; phylum Bacteroidota; class Bacteroidia; order Chitinophagales; family JADJOU01; genus CHPMRC01. The sequence goes on along the minus strand of JBIILY010000051.1, from coordinate 5,461 downwards.
TCAAGATGATGAAGAAATTGTAATATTGCTCGGAGATAGTCTGATAGAAATAGATCCTTCATTTTTTGAAGAAAATACCACTTCGTCTATTGCTATCAAAAAAGTGAACGATCCACAAAACTTTGGATTGGTGGAGCTCAACGACAAAGGTACTATTTCAAAATTTGTAGAAAAACCCAACTTCCCATTTTCAAATCTAGCGATGGTGGGATTATATAGAATCAAAGAAACGGCTCTTTTTATGTCTATTCTCGAAAAATTGAATAAAGATGATATCCGAACCAATGGTGAAATTCAATTGACCGATGCTTTGGAACTGATGATAAAAGAACAGATTACGTTTAAGCCCTTTTTTGTAACTAATTGGCTGGATGTAGGCAAAGGCGACGTGCTACTCCAATCCAATGCTATTTTGCTCAAAAAATACAATACCTTTATTGAAAAAACAGCTACTATAGAAAATTCTGTAATCATAGACCCTGTCTATATTGCAGGCAACGCCATGATCAAAAATGCCATTGTGGGACCCAATGTAACCATAGGCGAAAACACCGAAGTGTGCAACTCTATCATAGACAACGGTATTATTGGCAGCTATTCCAAACTCAAAACCATACAATTGACTAAATTTGTGATTGGTAGCGACTCCTCGCTCAAAGGTAGCCTCAAATCCTTAACCGTAGGTGATAACACAGATATTGATTTTAGTTTTGATAGATAATTTTGGGAGCTAATCCTGATCTAAATTTCGTAAAACAGAAATATTCGCTACTATCTTTTTTTGAAAATACTGTAATTACAGCTGTTTGATTTTTAATATTTGAAATTAATCCCGTTGTAAATTCCGAGAATCAGAGCTAATCGCTACTATTTCCTTTAACTTTGATAAACGACGTTTATATATTTAAACTGGATGATTCCCGCCACTTACTAAATTTATTCAATTAATTTGAAGCTTTCTGCATTTTAGCATCTGCACTCCAAATTCTAAAACGCACTTCCAAGTTTTCAGGATGATAAATCACTACGGGCAATTTGCTATTGTATCTCGTTAAAACAGGTTGTATGCTAATGAATTTTTTGGTTTTTTTGTAATTAATACAAGCCATCATCGTTGAAATGGTTTCGCCTTTTGAGTCTACTTCATAGTAATTATATCCCCAGCCTTGTAAATCTTTTTCTTCAATTTTTCCCATCATATTGTGTTGATTGCAGTCTGCTTCCATATCTTTTCCTACAAAAAATTCAATTTTAAAGTCAAATTCTTCTCCTTTTTCAGGAACTTGGATGATACTGCGTTTGAAACCAGGTTTTGGGGCAGGAAACATGCTCAAATCTATTTTTTCCATTTTTTGATTACTTATATTTACTTGTTTTGTTTTTAATAATTTTTTTTGAGCATCCATTTTGAAGCTAAAGATTGAAAAAAATGCTATACATATAGCCATTAAATACGTGTTTAATTTTTTCATTTTTATTTCTGTTTATAATATTCAAAAGTAAAACAAGTTTTATAGATAAATGGAATTTTAGAATTATTTAACGTTGCGCGATACTTTTTTCCTAGCAATAATTTTTACCAGTTTGTATTGAATGCTAGAAGCATCTGCAGGAGGATTATCTACTTTGGTTTCTGTAATTTCTAGTTGGTATTGATATCCTTTTTTATAGGTAAATCCTTGAATATTGTCATAAAACAAATCCCAATTTTTTTGAGATTTCGATCGTTTTACAAGCATACATTCTTTTTCAATTTCGCCTACACATTTTTGAGTGGTGGGAGCTATCCAAAGTGTTCTTTTTTCTTGTGAAGATAAATGAAGCGTGCCTATCATTAGGCAAAAAATGGTGATTATTTTTCGCATATTAGTATTTTTATAGAGTAGTTTTTATATGATTTTTAATCAATTCTTGAAGATCTTTAGCACCTCCAGAATAGTTTTTTGGATTGTAAATTACATTATCCAATTTCCACGATGTCGTTTTTATCATGAGTAGCTCTTCTTCCCACGTAAGTTTATAATGGTTGTTTGAGAAAATAGTAATGACTCTTGCTTGATTATCTGCTATTACAATATCTTTGATTTTTACATCCGTAACACCTTCGTATAAGCTAGAGAATATATCACCTTCTATAATTTCGGGTTTGTCTGTGGGATGGTCGCTCTTTTTGATAGATTCGGCACTTGCTATTTCTTTTTGATTTCCTTTCTCAAAAAGCGAAATCAAAGTAGGTGAAATTAGCGAAGTGTCTACGGTTCTATAGTTTAATTCTTTGCTATAGAGTGTTTTAATTGTTTTTTCAATGTCTTTTTTTTCATTTTTAATAGAATTTGTACAAGCCGAAAAAGTTAAAACTCCCAATAAGGCAATATAGATAAGATTGGTTTTTTTCATAATTATTTATTTGATTTTTGGGCATTTATATTGTTTAAAAAACATAAAATGGCTATCATAAGCCCTGTGAATTTTACTTTCATAAATTATTTATTAAAATATTTTGAAAAAAGTGTTTGAAAAAGATTCTTTACTTCTTGAATATCTAAAGGATGCCCTAGTTCTTTTTCCAAGCTTGTAACGCCTTTTCCTACAATACCGCAAGGAATTATATACTCAAAAAAGCGCAAATCGGTATTGACATTAAAAGCCAATCCATGCATGGTAATATATCGGCTGGCTTTGATGCCTATAGCCATTATTTTTCGTGCTTTGTGATTGTTGGCGTCTATCCATACCCCATTTTCAGAAGGAATGGTGGTGGTTTCTATCCCATAGTGCGAACAAATTTCTTGTCCAATTTGCTCCAACTTAGATACATATTGTGCAATTCCAATTCCCATTTGTCTTAAATCTAAGATAGGATAAGCCACGATTTGTCCAGGGCCATGAAACGTAATATCCCCACCACGGCTGATTCGATGGAAGGTAGCCCCTGAAGTTCTGGCTACGGGCAGAATATGCTCTTCTTTGCCATTTTTCCCCAAAGTATATACGGACTGATGTTCTAGTATATATATCGTGTTTTCATGTGTTTCTCCTTTACTTACTCGTTCCAATCCTTTTTCAAAAGTAGCTAATTGTTTCAATTCGGCTTCTTCATAAGTAATAGTGCCCAAATCCTCAAATCGTATCATGTGAATATTTTAATAAAGTGCAAATCTCAAAAAAAATAAACGAAATCGAATATAAAAATAATATATTTGCTCTTTTATAATATGACAGCGTTTTCAAACAAGATTTCAAAAGAGGATGTATTTGTAGCAGGTGCTAGAAGTACAGGCAATATGCACATAGGCAATTACTATGGTGCGGTTAAAAATTTTGTAGATTTATCGAGTCAAATAGATAATCCTATGTATTTTTTTATTGCAGATTGGCACTCTTTGACTACGCATGCAAATCCCGAAGAACTTCGAAAAAATAATTTTATTACACTCTGTACCTATCTTGGCTGTGGTCTAGATCCAGAGAGGGCTACTATTTATTTTCAATCCGATGTGCCCGCCATCAGCGAGTTGTATTTGTATCTCAATATGTTTGCCTACATGGGCGAGCTAGAGCGCACAGCTACTTTCAAAGAAAAAATTCAAAAACATGCCAATAATATCAACGCAGGATTGCTTACCTATCCCGTATTGATGGCGGCTGATATTCTTATTCATAAAGGGACAAAAGTGCCTGTGGGTAAAGATCAAGCGCAGCATGTGGAAATGACGCGTACTTTTGGTAATAGATTCAATCATTATTATCAAAATGAAGTTTTCAAAGAGGCTTTTGCTTTTACTTATACCGATAATTTGATTAGTATACCATCGCTTTCAGGAAAAGGAAAAATGAGCAAATCGGATGATGAAAATTCGGCTATCATGCTTATGGATTCGGATGAGATGATTACCAAAAAAATTAAACGTGCCAAAACGGATACAGGCCCTACCGAAAAAAATACACCATTGTCTGAAGAATTAACCAATTTGTTCAAAATCATGGAATTGTTCTCAGAAGAAGCGGATATCAATCAGTTCAAAGCAGACTATGCCAATGCCAGCATACGCTACGGCGATTTGAAGTCAAAAATAGCAGCAGATGCAGTAGTGAAATTGGCGCCTATTAGAGAAAATATAGAATCCTATATAGCTAATCCAAAAAGAGTCTATGAAATAGCACTATCAGGCGCAGAAAAAGCCAATCAAAGGGCTCAAAATACCATAGAGGAAATTAGAGCTTGTATGGGGCTTACTTCCAAAACAATAAAAAATTTATATTAATAGAATATGTCTAAATTAGAATTAAAACACATTGCCATTGCGGGAAATATTGGTGCTGGAAAAACAACCCTAACGGAATTGTTGTCAAAGCATTATGGATGGATGCCCGAATATGAAAGCGTGGAGAATAATCCTTATTTAAGTGATTTTTATGAAGATATGCACCGCTGGAGTTTTAATCTTCAAATTTATTTTCTAAACAGTCGTTTCCAGCAATTAGTAAAATTGAGAAATGGCCCTCAAACAGTGATACAAGATCGAACTATATACGAAGATGCTTATATTTTTGCGCCAAATTTGCACCAAATGGGACTGATGAGTACAAGAGATTTTGATAATTATCAAAGCTTATTCAAAACCATGAATAGCATGATAGCACCACCCGATTTGATGATTTACCTTCAAGCGTCTATTCCTAGCTTGGTAGAAAATATCCAAAACAGAGCTCGTGAATATGAAGAAAATATTCGTTTGGATTATTTGAGAAAATTAAATCAATACTACGATACGTGGATTGAATCTTATAAAGTAGGCAAATTGTTGATTGTCAATATAGACGATATGGATTTTTTGAATAATAAAGAAGACTTTTCCTCTGTAGTAGAAAAAATTGATAAAGAAATAAACGGACTTTTTTAGGAAATTATAACAATTTAAATGTTAAATTACGTTAAGCTGTTAAGCTAGAATTGATTATATTTAATATTTTTTTAAAATTTTAGTGGTTTAATCTATAAAAAACTTTATTTTTGCGTAATGGTTTTATAAATATTAAAAATAAAAGGGTAAATTAAAATCAGTTTTAGAGTAGGGTTATAAGAAAAATAATAAATTAATAAACTTAATTTTTAATATTTGTTTAATTCAAGCTTTACGTTTAATATACAAGTCGAATATTACTGAACAACGACTAAAAATAAAAAATTAGGCACAGGGAAGCTGAAAACTGAATAGAGTAGGCAATTTAAATCAATTTATTATGAAAAAATTATTTTTAATTAGTGCAATCGGAATTTCAGTAACGGCATTGATGGCTTTTACTCAATTTAAAAGTAGCGAAATTTCCAAAATAGAAAATTTAGATTGTACTTATGGTCGTTGTCAAAAAATAAAAGATAATGGCTACCAATGCAAAGCCTGTGCTCAACAATTTAGTTCTTATTGTTGGTCACATAGAGACTAAAAATTATAACACA
>JBIILY010000050.1:0-6980 GCA_044338225.1 Chitinophagales bacterium | reverse complement strand
GAATTCATTTTTAGATATATTTACTGGCACTATCTCGATAGCTTTATTTTTGGAAATAACAGACATGGTAAAGGAAGTAGAATACGAATGCGGCTTATCATCCTCCTTGTTCGATTTAATATCAAAACCCAATTGTACATTATCATTTTGTTCGGTTTGGAGGTTTTGATTTCCTTGAATATTATGATTATTATCTACAAAATTAAAGAACAATTCTTTGATTTCAGGATTTCGATAACCATGTGAATATGAAAGTCTTGCACTAGCTTTTTTAGAAATTTCGTATCTAAAATTAAACGTTGGAGCCAATGTACTAGGGAATAATGAATTATTGGCAAATCTAAGTCCTGGCTGAAAAAATAACTGTTCGTCTATTTGAAGATTAATCATGGAGAAAAAACCCACTTCATACAAAGCTTTACTTTGATTTGAGATTTTTTGAGCTTGAAGCATATCCACATTCAAGTCCATTCCGTATAGCACTTTTATCTTTGTTTTGAAGGCATCCTGACGCAAAATAGCTCTATAGAAAAAATTATAAAAATTCTCCTCTACTTCTTTTAATAACAATCTTCTGGCTGTAGTCAAGTTTTGATTATAATTAGATGTAGTTCGAACGAATGTAGTAAAATTTCCAGTTTGTAGTAATTCAAATTCATTATTGATTTTCAAATCAAAAGTTCCTCCCACGTTGATTCGCGAGGTTTTGTATACATCATCAATCACATTTTCGGAATACGCCGAAGCCGGGTTTTGTTTATTCAATATATTCTCCCAGAAACCGTTGAATTTCAAATGCAATTTTGCTTTCTTATTTAAGATTCTATAAAAAGAAAAATTAGCAAAATATTGTTCTTTTGGATTCCAATCTTCATCGCGCCAAAGCGGTTTGATTGTTTTCTTTAACGAATCGGAAAATTGATCCCAACCCAAAAACACATTTCGTCCTAATTCAAAACGAATTTGATTGCCATTTTTATTGGCCGAAATTGAACCATTCAAATTGATTTGCCCCACACTTTCTGTGTATAAATTAGCGTTGACCGCAATATCCTCTTTAACCTTGCTTTTTGAAATTAGATTGATAACACCTCCCGAAGAATTGGTTCCATAGATTACAGATAAAGGGCCATCTACAACCTCAATTCTTTCAATATTATTAAGCAAAATTTGAGAAAAATCAACAGTACCATTGAGCCTTCCCGCTACAGGTATTCCATCGATCAAAATCTTTAAATCCTGTCCATTCATTCCATTTAAAGAGACTTTGGTTCCTAAAACGGCATCTTGAGTTACTTGAAAATTATTTTCTGTCTGTAAAAAATCAGCCAAATTTACTGAATTTTTACTTTCAATTTCTTCTTTTGAATAAAACTTGAGTTTAAAAGGTGATTGATATTTATTGCCAGGAATAATTTGTCCGGTAATAACGACCTCATCAATTTCGTTGGGTCTAGGCTTTATATAAACCGCACTAATATTTGTTCCTTTGGGATAAGTTAGCGTTTGAAATCCCAGTTTTTTAATTTCAAAATACTCAAAATCCAAATCGGGATTGAACTCAATTTTGCCATTTTCATCGCTACGGGCTACTCCTACAAGCTTTCCTTCTTTATAAAACAATACATTTGCCCCAAAAACAGCATCTTTTGTATCGGTATTGAGAATATTAAACTGCTCAGTATTTTGTCCTATTAAATTAAAATTTAATATAAGACTTAATACTAAAACAATTCTTTTTAAGTACATAAGAACAATTAGTTCAAGGTAGCAATTTTATAATTGACAATACTCTGATTATTTTTCACTTGTAAAATCACAATAGAAGTATTCCATGAAGATTTATCCAAGGTCAATTCGCCATTTTTAGTCTCGCTAGAAGCGATGGATCTTCCCATCAAATCATAAGCCGTAACCGTAAAATTTTTCGCTTCGATAGCCTCTGTAGAAATTTTTAACAAATCGGTATTGTTCTCTATTTTATAGCTTACGTTTTTGGTGGCATCTTCAATAGCACTTGAAATTCTTTTTATATTTACATCTACAGTATTATTTACTTTATCCAATCCTGAAAAATAAATATGGAAGATAGCGCCTGCATTGTTTTTAACAAAAAAATTGACATTAGAAACCAAATCTCCAGATGCATCCATCCATTTTGTCAAAATTTGATCTTGTTTTTTATTTTTTAATACAAATCCTTCAAATCGCTTGTCATAAGTCAATGAAGAAGGAGTACCAATAGCATCATATGCTTGTGTATAAATAGTAGGAATATCGTATGAAGAAGGTCTTCCCGGAATTTCCGAAAACGAAATATTTAAAATACCGTTATTTATCAAAACACCCATTGGTTTTTTAGAAACTTGATTTCCAGATTTAACTTCATACGAGCTAAACACTAAATCCCAAGAATTGGCATTATCCATCTCAAAATTGGTTGCATAGCTTTTATCTGTTAAATTTACATACGAATGATGTTTTTTAAATGAGGTAGATTTTTTCACTTGAAAATAACCATCTTGAGTTCCATCTATTTTTGCATATCTAAATGTGTAGATTCGTTCGTTATTGACATTTTTATAAGAAGACAAATACATTTTGCCATATTCGCCATTGGCTCTTTGGATGATATAGCATTTATCACCATAGCAAAAATAGGGATCGGTCGTTGTATTATACATTTTACCCAATCCTAATTGATAATAAGGATTCAACACACTGCTTGTATTGTCTATATATGTAGAATCAAATGCACCTAAATATAGATACTGTGTATTATTTATTGTACGATTTGTGGTATCTAATAATGTAATAGAGCTAAAAGATGAAGTATCTTTAAAAACTTTCCACAATCTTACCCCTTTGTATTCATTGATTTTTGCACCTATTTCATGTCTTTCATCAATGATAGCAAAATCCCATCCGTCTTGATTTTTTTCTGAAAAAGATTTATTTTCAAGACTTAAAAATGTTCTGTAACCCTCCTTAACAGATACTTTTACGGATGTAAACGTCTGCGAAAATGCATTGATAGTTCCTAAAAATAGAACTAGAGATAGTATCTTATTCATGATTTTTATTTTCCTTTAGAATTATTAGTCAAATTCTATACCAAAATTACTTAATTTCATTAATTTTCTTAATTAATGCATCTACTTCACTTTTTTCAGGTCTTAAAGCTTTGCATTTCTCAAAATATTTTTTTGATTCTGCAAAAAATGTTAAATAATTATTTGTTTTTGTTTTAACATTCTTAGAACTATTATATGCATTCACAGCTTCATTATATGATACCGCGCCACAATTATAATTCATCTCATAATCTTCTGGTGCAATTTCCAATCCATTTTTATATGTTTTTTTGGCATTCACCATATCTTTTTGCTTTTCATACAAATTGCCAAGTAATAAATAATACTGTTTATTTTTTGGATCTAATAAAATGATTTTGTTTAATTTCTCAATAGCCAATGCTGTATTTTTTTCAGCAATATTAAAATTGATATCCGCAATAACAACATCTACATTATTTGGATATTTAGCCATAGCTTCTTGAAGCCATTTTTTATACTCCGTTTTATCTGGATTATCCTGCAATAATTGCATGATTTGCAAATATTTCACCTCCGAAGGACTTGTTGTAATTTCTTTTCTCAATACCGCCAAAGCCTCTTCTTTTTTATTTGCATTGGTAGCAAAAACCACATAATTATTGATAATATCGCTGGTTTTCACTTCAGCCAATTCTTTTGTATTAGGATCGGTCAACGCTAATTTTTCACCGATTGAACCTAAAAAATTATTCAAATCCATCAAATTTTTATACGCTTCAAATGCTTTATCATTGTTTTTTGCATTGAATTGTTCAATGCCTATTCCGTACATATCAAAACCCAAATACTTAATTAAAGTAATGGCTTGTTCCTTATCTTCAAATTTTGGATTAAGGGTCAATGCTTTTTTCAAGCTATTGTATGCGGTATAGACCCATTCTGGATTTTTGAGCGCAACCGCATCGTAGTAGGTTTTATTTATCAAACCATTATAGTAATTTACGGATGGATCATTTGCCAATTTATCGCTAGCAAGAGCTACCTTTATATTTTCATTTGCTTTTTCCAAATCCGCAATTTTTCTAGAAGCTTGGTAAATATAAAAATAATCTTTGGCTTGTTTAAATTCTTTATTTTGGGCAAATGCAAAGTTAGAAATCCATATAAGGAGAACAATCAATTTAATTTTTTTCATCTGTTTATTTTTTTGGAAGCGCAAAAATACAATAATTAACAGAATTATAGCCGTCTTTCTACAAAGTCTTGATTTATTTTAATATAAAAAGTAAAAAAACTATTTCTTCAATTGCTGATGATAAAAGCTAAAAAAAGCTACTAATATTTGATTTCGAATCGTCCGAAACTCATGAAGAATTTCCTCTGGAGTGCCTGTAGCATCGGCAGGATCTTCAAAACCAATATGAATTCGATGGTTTACCTGCCCCAAAAATGCTGGACAACTCTCATGAGCGCCACCACATACCGTAATGACATAATCCCAACTTTCGCCAAGATACGTATCTACTAGCATGGGACGATGCGCAGTGATATCCAGTCCCAATTCAGCTACAACATGGATTGCATTGGGATTGACCGCTTCGGCAGGATGCGTACCTGCGGAATGTACATTCAGGTTTTTGTCCAACGACTGCAATATCCCATGCGCCATTTGACTTCTACAACTATTTCCTGTACAGAGAATAAGAACATTCATGTGTTTAAAATTTTATTTTTTATAATTGGATTGAATTTTTCTACACCATTTCACCAATAAAATGAGGATAGGCACTTCCACCAAAGGTCCCACAACGCCTGCCAACGCTTGTCCACTATTAATTCCAAACACGCCAATAGCCACCGCTATGGCCAACTCAAAATTATTGCCCGAAGCGGTAAATGACATCGCCGCATTTTCTTCATACGTAGCACCCATTTTTTTCATTACAAAAAAAGATAGGAAAAACTGTATACAAAAGAAAATAACGAGCGGAACGGCTATAATAAGTACATCTTTGGGGATTTCCATAATCATTTGCCCTTTGAGGCTAAACATAATGACGATAGTAAAAAGTAATGCCACCAGCGTAATCGGCGAAATTTTTGGAATAAATTTTGTTTGGAACCAAGTTTCTCCTTTTGTTTTGATTAAAAAATATCGACTGGAAACCGCCATCAAAAAAGGAATTCCCAAATAAATACCTACCGTTTCGGCTATTTGTGAAATAGTAATTTGAATAGGAAGCCCTTTGATGCCAAAAAGAGGCAGCATAATTTCAAGATAAAAATAAGCGTACAAGCTAAAAAATACTACTTGAAGCACACTGTTGATACCTACCAATCCCGCTACGACTTCTCGTTTGCCTCCAGCCAGTTCGCTCCATACCAACACCATGGCTATACAAGGCGCTATACCTATGAGAATCAATCCTGTCATGTATTGAGGATAATCTTGTAAAAATAAGATAGCGAGCAAAAACATCAAAAAGGGACCTACAATCCATGTGATAAACAAGGAAGTAAATACCAATTTTTTATTTTCAAAAACTTTGGAAACTTCCCTAAAATTGACTTTTGCCAAAGGCGGATACATCATCAAAATAAGCCCAATAGCTAGCGGAATATTGGTAGTTCCTGCCGAATATTTCTGCACTCCATTTGCAAATGAAGGCACAAAATACCCCAATCCCAAGCCTATAGCCATAGCCAAAAATATCCACAGCGTCAAAAATCTATCTAAAAATTGCAATCTTTTTTTCATTATAATCTATTAAATTTAATTATTATTTTTCACACGATTCACCTTCCGCACAGCAGGCCTCTTCCACTACTTCTGTAGCAGCTTTTTGAGTGGCTACACGATGTTTTTGCACTTCAAAATAGGTGAAAAACACCAAACTGGCTATCAACCCAATCCAAAAAATCATTTTGGAATACAGCTCTTGTTTTTGTTTATCTGGCGAAGGTACACAGTCGCAGTTTGTGTCACAACTAGTTGTATATTTGGGCAAAACATATATATTGTAATACGAAATCGTAAATGACACCGCACTGACAGCAATTAAAAAAGGATCCAAAAAACCAAACCAAGGCGAAGAAACCATGCCAGCCGTAGATATACCAAACAAAGAAGTAATGGGGCTAGCGCACACGCCCACACATGCGCCACTTTTGCAGCAAGCAAATAAGAGAGGAATGACCGAACTGACACTTCCGGTTATACTTGCCCAAATAGACTTAAATTTATTCATTTCAATTTTTTAAAAATTAACAACATTGATTTTGAGGATTGGATGAAGATATGGTTTCAATAAAAGTCTGGACCATCATTAGATTTTTTGAATCCAAACAATAGCAAACCGAAGTTCCTTCCACCGTACCTTTGATAATGCCCGCCGACTTCAATTCCTTCAAATGCTGCGAAATAGTAGGCTGCGCCAAGGGCAATTCATTGACAATATCGCCACAAATACATGATTTTGCCTTGAGCAAATATTCCAAAATAGCCACGCGCGCAGGATGCCCCAATGCTTTGAATATCTGCGCCAACTGATTTTGCGGATCGCTAAAAAGCGAGGATTTAGTTATTCCCATAATCCCTACAATTTAACAACAACCGCCACCCGGCGTACAACCGTTCGATACCTTCTCTTTCACCGTATTCACAAGTTCTGGAATGCCACATTTATCCTGCGCCAAACAGTCCGTTTGTGTTTTGGTGAGTATAAAAACACCGTTCTCAAACCTCAATCCGTACTTTTCGATAGTAGCACCTTGATATTCCACTTCTATTTCATCGTCCGCTATCTGCAATTTGGATTCGGAAAGAGCGATAATCGAAAGCAATTTTTCGGCCGTCAATCGATGCCACACATCCACACTTTCCCATAGCTGTAGATTGACCACCGAATGCTGGCGCACTTTGCC
>JBIILY010000048.1:0-7001 GCA_044338225.1 Chitinophagales bacterium | reverse complement strand
AAAAATAAACTTGGTAATACTACGGGTTCCCAATGTTTAAAATCTCCTTTTTTAACAATCAAAGCACTTGCTAAAGCGGTAAATAACATCACCATACTTCCCATACTTAAATATAGCGCAAACATCTTTGGATGTATTTTATAATTTGTATTAGAAGAATTTATAGTTATTGCCATTTTAAAATTATAAAAATAATGAAATTAAAAATACTAATAAATAACCAAATGAATAAAACATTAATTTTCTAGCTTCTGCATCTACCGCATTTTTAAAAAGTTTAAAGGCTTGAAACGAAAATATCACAGAACTTAATAATATAATAGATGCCCCTAGTAAACCAATATTATGTTTAAAAAAAGGATAAATTGACAATGGAATTAACATTAATGTATACATTAATATTATTACCGTTGACGTTTTACTTTTTCCATCTTTTGAAGGCAAGAGCATAATCCCTGCTCGTTTATAGTCATCAAAACTAACCCATGCAATAGCCCAAAAATGGGGAAATTGCCAAAAGAATTGAACCAAAAACAACCAAATTGCATTTTGATCTAAAGCATTAGTAGCTGCTACATATCCTAATAAAGGAGGTAATGCACCTGGAATAGCACCTACAAATACAGCTATTGAAGAAATTCGTTTCAATGGTGTATAGAAAAAACCGTACAATAACAAAGACAACGCAGACAATAAAGCAGTGGTGGCGTTAAATACTAATGCTAATATTGACAATCCTGAAAAAGCAGTAATCCCAATAAATAATATCACTTCCATACCTCCAAGTTTATTTGTTGGCAAGGGGCGATTTTGTGTTCTCAACATCATTTTATCTGTTTCTTTCTCAATATACTGATTGATAGCATTTGAAGAAAAAGTAACCAAACTTCCTCCTAAAGCTAAAAAAAACAATTTATACAAATCAAATGATAGTTTACTTCCAAACAAATAACCAATTACAGAAGAAAATACAACTAACATAGATAGTCTAAATTTTAGCAAGACTATATAATGAGAGGCCTTTCTTACAATTGTACTAGAAAAATTAGAAATTACTAACTTCATTTAAAGATTTATAATCAAATTAAATTTTAATGTGCTTCTTCTCCTTCTTCCAAAGGTAAATTTTGTGGTCTATAATCCTCATCTCCATAACCTGTTGAATAGTCATAAGGCCATCTATGAACTTCTGGAATATCTCCTGGCCAGTTTCCATGTAGATGTTCAGCTGGGGTAGTCCATTCCAAAGAATTGGCTTGCCAAGGATTGATATTATCCTCTGTCATTTTTCTGCCTTTAAGTGCTGAGTATATAATATTCACAACAAACAATATTTGCAATAAAAATGAAATTATAGCAAATACAGAAATGAACTTACTTACATCTTCAAAAATATTAAATGTTTGAAAATTAGAATAAGTATAATATCTTCTAGGTAAGCTTAACATAAAGTGCATTGGAACAAATATTGCATATGCAGAAATAATGGTACCATAAAAGTGAATGTAGCCTAAAGTATCATTCAAAAATCTACCAAACATTTTAGGGAACCAATGATAAACACCTGCAAACATGGCAAAGAATGCAGCTACACCCATTACAATATGGAAATGCGCTACTACGAAATAAGTATCATGCAATGGAATATCAATAGCTGAGTTTCCTAAGAAAATACCTGTTAAACCACCTGATACAAACATAGAAACAAATCCTAAAGAAAACATCATGGCTGGAGTTAATCTTAAATTACCTTTCCATATTGTAGTCAACCAATTAAATACTTTTACAGCAGAAGGAACAGCAATCATTAATGTAAATATCACAAATATTGAACCAATAAATGGATTCATACCCGTAACATACATGTGATGCGCCCATACTAAAAATCCTAACAATACGATTACACCTAAGGCGTATACCATTGCTCTATAACCAAATACTGGTTTTCTACTGTTTACAGAAAGTATCTCTGAAACGATACCCATTGCTGGTAAAATGATAATATAAACCTCAGGGTGACCTAAAAACCAAAACAAATGTTGATATAAAATAGGTGAACCACCTTTATAATCTTGTAAATTTCCACCTAAAATAATATCTGAAAGATAAAAAGAGGTATCAAAAATTCTATCAAATTCCAATAATAAAGCAGCACTTAATAATGGAGGGAATGCTAAAATACCCAAAATAGCAGTAAACATTAATGCCCATACAGGAAGTGGTAACTTCCACATACCCATTCCTTTCGTTCTCATATTAAGAATGGTAGCCACATAGTTCAATCCTCCTAATAAAGATGATACAATAAATAGAGTCATACTAAAAAACCATAAGTCTGTACCTAATCCACTTCCCAAATTCACTGCAGTATTTCTCATGCCATTCAAAGGAGGATACATGGTCCATCCACCAGAAGCAGCACCCGTTTGAATAAATAATGAACTCAACATTATTAATCCTGATAAAAAGAAAAACCAATATGAAAGCATATTCATAAATGGAGAAGCCATATCTCTTGCACCAATTTGATATGGTATTAATAAATTAGCAAAAGTGCCACTTAACCCAGCAGTCAATACAAAGAAGACCAAAATAGTTCCATGCATTGTAACTAAAGAATAACAGATAACAAAGCGCCAATAATTGACCAGAAAATTCCTGTAAATAAGAATTGTTTTGCAATCATTTTATGATCTTGACTAAAAATATATTTAGTTAAAAAAGTTTCCTCGTGATGATCATGCATATTATGAGAATTTACTGTATGTTCCATATTTAAAATATTTTCTATTTTACTTATTTTCTAAGTTAAAAATTATTTTGTTAATTTATCTTTAATTGTTTCGTAATGTGGTTTTTGAGCTGACATCCATTTTGCAAACTCATCTTTGCTTTCAACTTTTACATTCATTTGCATACCATAATGCGATTTTCCACAAAGTTCAGCACAAGCTAATTCGTATGAAAATTTATTGAATCTAGGCTCTCCTGTTTCTGGATCATTAGCACTCCAAAATGGATTGGATTTCAATTCCTCTCTTGTTTCATCATTTGTTTTTGTAGGAGTAAAACCAATTCCGGTTGGAACACCTGGCACACAATCCATTTTTAGTCTAAAATGTGGCAAATAAAAGCTATGTAAAACATCCAACGCGTGTAAATTAAAATATACTTGATTGTTTTTTACCATGTGAATTTCAGATGCAAAGAAATCATCATGACTTGCAGGATCATTCCAATCTATACCTAATTCATTTACAGGTGAAATAAACTTTTTAGAAATTACTCTTCTTCCAAATTTTCCATCTTTACCTGGATATCTAACAATCCAATTAAACTGCTTACCCGTAACTTCAATTTGCATTTCATTAGTATTTCTTACTTTTTTATTTGGGAAAACTTGATACCAAGTATTCAAACCCATTACTACCAAAACAGTCATTGCTAATGCTGGAACTGAAGTCCAGATAATTTCAAGACTACCACTATGTGCAAAAAATGTTGCTTTACGGTTTTTGCTACTTCTATACATCCATACAAATCCAAATAATGCTATATGACACAATAAAAATACTATACCTGTAATCACAGCAGTAACATAAAATAAGTTATCTATTTCTACTCCAAAATTAGAGGCAGCTTCTGGTAAAGAAGCATATGCTAATATTTCGAATGCATACGCAAAACCACCTAAGAACAATACCCCAAATAGAGTAAATAAGGTAGCATTTGTTTTACTTAATTTATAATAGTTTAATTCTTGTCCTTTGTGTTCTCTTATCTTTTCAACTATTCTAGCAAAAAGTAATACAACGGAGTAAAATAAAACGATTACAGCAAGGGTTAAAATTATATTAAACATTTCTTTCAGATTTTACTATTCTATAATTATTAATATTGATGTCTTAAACTTTCTTCTAAAAACGGATTCTTTGTAGGTACAATTCTATGTCTACTCAATACAGATAATACTGTAAATAAAAACAAACCTACAAAACCTAAAAATATAAAAGCCTCTGGCAAACCTAAAGTAGCATACGTTTGCACAGTTTCATGTTTATGTCCATGTGTATCTGATGCAGGCGAAGCATGTTCCGCAGTATGCGATGCCTCTGCATGACCTTCTGCTACATGAACTGTTTTGTTATGATCACCTGTATGTGCTTCATCATGACTAGCTTCATGGTGTATTGGAAAATTAGGCTCTGGCATTACCATTAAATAAAAATCAAAGTAATGACCTATAATCAAAATAACAGCTGCAATATTCATCAACCAAAAATTTCTTTTTGCTTTTCTTTTAACAAAAAACAAAAATGGAAATGCAAAATTGATGATCAATGTAACAAAAAATAATACTTTAAATAATGGCACTTGAAATCTTTTGTAAAAATACATAGTATCTTCAGGAATATTTCCATACCAAATCAACATATATTGACTAAACCAAAGATATGTGTAAAAAACACTAAATCCGAATAATAACATAGATAAATTATGCAAATGATTTTCATTTACATTAATCAAATGACCTTTATACTTCAAATAAGTAACTACTAAAATAGCCATTGATAAAAATCCACACATATAACTAGCAAAGTTATACCATCCAAATAATGTAGAATACCAATGTGGATCTAGTGACATAACAGCTAACCAAGAAAATATAGAAGTAGAAACCCCAAATATTACAATATATGCTGCAGATTTGTATTTTCCTTTTTGATTATAAGCTATTTGATTGGAAGCATTATCTTCATTTAAAGAATGTCTTCTCATCATTACAACACCAAACATCCAAAGTGCATAAAAAGCTAAAGAAATACCAGTAAACATGTACTTATTTAAAAAAGCAACTTTATCTCCTACAATAGTATCATCTGCTGGAGCATGTGTCCAATGATGATACAAAGAGTGCCAGTCAAACCACATACCAAGTATTATTAACAAAAAGAATACAAAAGTGACAAATACAAAGTATCCAAAACTTTCAAAAATTCTTTTCAATATTGTTTGCCATCCGCCATATCCAATGGAATGCGCGGCAACCAAGAAAACAGCTGATAGTGCCATTCCATTAAAATAATAGGTATTTAATAGAATATTTGACCAAAATCTACTATGATGATTAGCTCCATGATTATCGAAATAAGCCATAGCCATACCAATAAATCCGAGTATTATAAATACAATACTCATTTTCTTTAAATTTCCTCCAAAAGTAAACACTTCTTTCTGAGGATCTATTTTAGCAATTTCATGGTGTCCCATTTGATTATAAATTTATTTTATTTATACTAAATTATTTCTTTAAATTATTTTACAGAATCTTTCTTTGCTATAGATACAGATGCACTATCCGCTTTTTTGGCATTAAGACCACCTAATTCTTTTATGAAGCATATCAATTTCCAACGATCATCTGCTTTTACGTGTGAACCATATCCACCCATCATATTTTTCCCATAGACGATAGAATGATATATTTCACCATCTTTCAATGTAGCCAAACGATCCGCATAAGTAGGTGGTACCGCTTTATAAGCCGGCTCTGTTCCATCTTCTCTTACTACCAATGGTCCATCTCCCATGCCTGTTTTACCATGACATACAGCACATTGGTTTTGATATACTACCTCTCCTCTTTTCAATACTTCAGCAGTAGGCTCATAGGGATTTTTTAATTCTACACCTGCTCTAGCTTTATCGATATCGGTATCTTTGTAAAACTGTGTATATCTATAAGAATAAATTACTGAAGGTTCTTTTCTATATACGTCCTCTGAGGGTAATCCATTTCTAGGAATGGTTCCATTTACAGGCAACAACGCAGACATATATTCTTTCACATTTCCAAATAAAGTGGCTATAGGTCCTTCATCATATGTCTCATAAGATTTTGAATGTCCCATATCTGGAGCATATTCACTACCTGTACTTTTTGGACTTCTATACATAAAATAGAATGCTACCAATAACATTATAGCAACCGTTATATAGAATTTTTTATTTTTCTTACTCATTATTATGCTATTTTAAAATAATTATTCAAAAGATTTTGTATTAACTTCTTCAGCCCCACTGTTACTTAATAAATCTTTAATTTTTGTAATTTCAGCTTCACTTTTATGATCAACACCAAATGCTAAAGCAAATTTATCATCTGTAGTTCTTTCATCTACCATCATAGGAATTTTGCCCGGAAATAATTCATTTCTTTTTATATAAACAAAAAACATTCCTACAGCAGCCATCAATACGGTCAACTCAAAAGTAATTGGAATAAATGCAGGCAAAGACCAAAATGGTTTTCCAGCAAATAATGTTGGATAGTTTACGGTAGTAATCCATGTGATAACTCCCAATGCCGTAAAAGTACCCGTTAATCCTAATACAAAACCTGCAGTATGTAATTGAGTTTCTTTAAAACCCAATTTTTCATCTATTCCGTGAACTGGAAATGGAGAATATGCATCATCAATTTCTACGCCTTCTGAACGTATTTCATCAATTGCATGTAAAAAGTTATCTTCATGAGAATAAATCCCATAAACATAATTTTTGTGTTCTATTTTACCTTTATTCATTTCTTTAAAATATTAAATTCCAATATATTAATGATTGTGTTCTTTTCTATGTTTTTCTTGTGCAGCTTCAGAAATTGAAGAGAAAATAGCTTTTACTTCTGCAATGGCTATTAATGGGAATGTTCTAGCAAAAATTAAGAACAAAGTAAAGAATAGTCCCAAACTTCCAACAAAAATTGCCATATCTACCCAAGTAGGACTAAAATAATTCCAGCTTGAAACTAAGAAATCTTTGTGTAATGATGTAACGATAATTACAAAACGTTCGAACCACATACCAATATTTACAAATATCGACATTACAAAACTTACAAATATACTTCTTCTGAATTTTTTGAACCAAAACAACTGTGGAGACAATACATTACATGTCATCATACTCCAATATGCCCAATAATAATCCCCAAATGCTCT